>DVHB01000121.1 GCA_018712405.1 Candidatus Coproplasma stercoripullorum | reverse complement strand
GTTTCCACAAATGCAAATGTATCATCGTACTTTTTAAGAATATCCCTGAACTCCACCACCTGACGTTTGTTTACTACGCAGACGATGACGGTACGGTCGGTATTGCTGTACGCCCCTTTTGCGGATATTCTCGTCGCGCCGTGGTGCAGCTTTGCAAAGATTTCGGCATCGATCTCGTCGGGATGGGTGGTAACAATAAAAAATTTATACGCCGATTTTGACCCTTTAATTATCATATTGCCTACAAAACTCATCAAAAAACAGTAGAGCATGCACAGACACACAGGCTTATAATTGTATATAATCTCGCCACTTTCGCCCGTCTCGGTATAAACAAAGTAAGAAGCGATCGCAATCGCGGCGTTTATTACAAAATTTATCCAAAAGAAATTGAGCGTAGGTTTTTTAGTGCTCACATACTTTGCAACAATATCTGAGCCTCCCGTAGAAGAGTTGCGGCGGAAGCAGATTCCGTATACAAATCCGGCTATAGCGCCGGCGATAAGCGCCGGAAAGATAGTATCCACACCCTGAGCATCATACTGAAATGCCGATAGGTCTACCATTCTCAAAACGATAAGCGATACCGAATAAACAACGACGAAAACCGCCGTTTTTACGGCAAATTCCCTCGTTATAAAGAAAAAGGCAAATATACAGAGCGGCACGTTGACTATGAGAGTAAAGTAACCGAGGTTGAACGACAGATTGGTTAGATGTTCTATCATTGCACCAATGCCGCCGATACCCGCAGGTGCAAAGTTATTTTTAAGCACGAACAATTCATAATTCAGCGCATACAAAAAAGCAAGCAAAATGATCAGGAGATAATCGACAATATACGAACGTAATTTGATTTTATTCATAGCATGTAAACCCGCAACAATGTAAAGCGTATTTATGCAAACTCATGCCGCCGCGCTGATATGCGCGGCGGCAAATCAATTCTGTTATTCTGCCGTTCTCTACACTCTTACATCGCCCCTGGCGCCGAGCACGGCCTTATTTTGGGCAAGTATGGGGTCGATCTCGTTTGATATGAACTCGACCACCTGCGAGGGTGCGCGTCCGATAAATTTCTTTGCGTCAAGAATCTCGCCGAGATTGTCCCTTACGGCGGCAAACATGTCGTCGGCCTTTATGAGCTCGATGAGGTTGTTGTCGCCTCCCCTCTCCTTCACGTTTCGGCCTGCCTCCATAGAGAGCACGCGGATGCGTTCGTGCAGATCCTGCCTGTTGCCGCCCGCCTTTACGCACTCCATCATAATGTTCTCGGTGGCCATGAACGGAAGTTCGGCCGCTATGTGTTTTGCGATAACCTTGTCGTATACGACGAGATTTTCAGATACGTTCATATATATGTTGAGTATGCCGTCGAGCGCGAGGAAAGCCTGAGCATTGACTATCCTGCGGTTGGCAGAGTCGTCAAGCGTGCGCTCGAACCACTGCGTACCCGCAGTTATCGCGCTGTTCATGGGCAGGGATATGACAAACCTTGCGAGCGACCCCATGCGCTCCGAACGCATGGGATTGCGCTTGTACGCCATTGCTGAAGAGCCTATCTGCGACTTTTCAAACGGCTCCTCTATCTCCTTCATGTTCTGCAGAATCCTAATGTCGTTGGAGAACTTGTATGCGCTCTGCGCTATCTGCGAGAGCACGCATAAAACATTGTAGTCAAACTTTCTGGGATATGTCTGGCCGGTAACGCCATAAACCTTATCAAAGCCCAATTTGGCAACTACCCTCTTTTCGAGCTCCTTCACCTTGTTTTCGTCGCCGTCGAACAGCTCCATAAAACTGGCCTGGGTACCCGTCGTGCCCTTTACGCCGCGCAGTTTAAACTGTGAAAAGAGGTTTTCAAGATCATTATAGTCCATCTCCAGGTCCTGCAGCCAAAGCGTCGCACGCTTGCCGACGGTTGTCAGCTGCGCGGGCTGAAGGTGTGTGAAGCCGAGCGTGGGCAGATCTTTATATCTGAGCGCAAACGTACGGAGTTTGTCCATAACATTGACAAGCTTGTTCTTGATTATCCTGAGCGCGTCGTACATTATTATAAGCTCTGAATTGCAGTCTACAAAACAGCTCGTCGCGCCAAGGTGAATTATGGGCATAGCCGATTTAGCCTGGTCGCCGAAGGCGTGAACATGCGCCATTACATCGTGGCGTACCTCGCGCTCATACTTTGCGGCAACATCGAAGTTGATGTCGTCGGCGTATTTTTTCATCTCGTCGATCTGCGACTGTGTAATATTCAGTCCGAGTTCCATCTCCGACTCGGCGAGCGCTATCCACAGCTTTCTCCAGAGCCTGAAGCGCTTTAAATCGGAAAAGTTCTCGCTCATCTCGCGGCTTGCGTACCTTGTTATAAGGGGGTTTTCGTAAACTGTATTGTCTGCCATAAAATTCTCCGTTGATTATTTTTACTGTCTTAATATTTCTTTGGTTCCGGATATACTTCGCCGAAGGTATCGCAGGTGACCTTCTTCATTACCTGCGGTTCCACGGGTTTGTCGCGGAAGTCGGTCTTGGTCGTTGCTATCTCGTCCACTACATCCATACCCTCTGTCACTTTGCCGAACGCTGCATACTGCCCATCGAGATGAGAGGCGTTTTTGTGCATTATAAAGAACTGCGAACCGGCGCTGTTGGGCATCATTGTGCGCGCCATAGAGAGAACACCGCGCAAATGCTTGATATCGTTTTGTTTAAAACCATTCAGTGAAAACTCACCTTTTATCGTGTAACCCGGACCGCCAGCACCTGTACCCGCAGGGTCGCCGCCCTGTATCATGAAGCCATCTATCACGCGGTGGAAGGTAAGCCCGTCGTAAAAGCCGCTCTTAACCAGGCTTATAAAGTTATTCACCGTGTTGGGCGCCTTTTCAGGATAGAGCTCCGCCACTATCTTTTTGCCGTTTTGCATCTCTATGGTTACTATTGGATTTTTCATATGTTTCTCCTTGATTTTTTACGTGCGCGCCGCGGCGCGCATATCATGCGGCCGACCGCCTCAATCGTTCTCCAGATCGGAAAACTTCTCGAGCTTTACACCCGCCTCGTCGAAGAGCTTCAAAGAAAAGTCGTCGGGGTAACCCTCCTTATAGACGACGCGCTTTATGCCCGAATTTATTATTATCTTTGCACATATCACGCAAGGCTGGTGCGTACAGTAAAGGGTACACCCCTCCACGCTCGAGCCCACCCTCGCCGCCTGAATTATGGCGTTCTGCTCGGCGTGGACGGCATAACAGATCTCCTGCATGGTACCGCTCGGAATTCCCATCTGGTTCCGCAGGCAGACACCCTTGTCGGCGCAGCTCTTTATGCCCTGCGGCGCGCCGTTATAGCCCGTGGCGATCACGCGCTTGTCGCGCACGACTATCGCGCCAACATGTCTGTTCCCTCTTATGCAGCTCGACCAACCGCTTATATGCTCGGTGAGTTCCATGAATCTTTTGTCCCATTTATCCATTATAAAAAAACCTGACTTTATCGTTTGAGATAAGTTTAGCATATTTTTGCGCAGATTGCAATTTTTTACAAGATTATGTTTAAGTTTAATTGCCGTCGTTTATAAAAATGGTGTACAAAAAAACACTAAAATTTATCGGAGGAATGCTGATATGACAATAAAACCTTTGTTCGACAAAGTAGTCGTTGAGCCCGTCAAGGCCGAAGAAAAATCGAAGGGCGGCATAATTCTCACCGCTGCTGCGCAGGAGAAACCCGCCACATGCACCGTTGTTGCGGTAGGCCCCGGCGGCGTTATCGACGGCAAGGAAGTCGTAATGCAGGTTAAACCCGGAGATAAAGTGCTTCTTTCCAAGTACAGCGGAACAGAAGTAAAGGTTGACGGCAAAGAATATACTATAATCCGCCAGAGCGACATTCTGGCTATCGTTGAATAATCGGGAGGTTTTTTATTATGGCTAAACAGATAAAATATGGTGACGACGCCAGAAAAGCGCTTGAGAAAGGCGTAAATGTAATTGCCGATACTGTTAAAATTACACTCGGCCCCAAGGGCAGAAACGTTGTGCTCGACAAAAAGTTCGGAGCGCCCTTAATCACCAACGACGGTGTTACGATAGCTAAGGAAATAGAGCTTGAAGACCCGTTTGAGAACATGGGCGCACAGCTCGTCAAGGAAGTTTCCACAAAGACCAACGACGTTGCGGGCGACGGCACCACCACCGCCATGCTGCTTGCGCAGGCAATCATCCGCGAAGGACTTAAAAATCTCGCTGCCGGTGCCAACCCTATCATACTTAAAAAAGGTATTGCTGCGGCAGTTGATGTGGCTGTAGATAAAATCAAGTCTATTTCCAAGCCTGTTGAAAACAAAAAAGGTATTTCGCAGGTTGCCTCAATATCAGCGGGCGACGAGACGATAGGCGAACTCATTGCCAACGCCATGGAAATTGTCGGCAAAGACGGCGTTATCACCGTTGAAGAGGGTAAGTCTATGACGACCGAGCTTTCTACCGTTGAAGGTATGCAGTTCGACAGAGGTTATGCTTCCGCTTACATGGTTACCAACACCGAAAAGATGGAAGCCGTATTAGACAATCCTTATATACTCATAACCGATAAAAAGATTTCCTCCCTTCAGGAGATACTTCCTGTAATTGAGCCTATAGCTCAGCAGGGTGCAAGGCTTTTGATTATTGCCGAAGATGTTGAAGGCGACGCGCTTGCAGCGCTCATCGTAAACAAGCTGAAGGGCGTTTTAAACTGCGTTGCAGTTAAGGCACCCGGCTTTGGCGACAGAAGAAAGGCTATGCTCGAGGATATAGCTATTCTTACGGGCGGCACGGTAGTTTCCTCCGACCTCGGCTATGAATTCAAGGACGTTACCCCCGATATGCTCGGCAGAGCCGCTCAGGTGAAGGTCGATAAAGACAATACCACCATTATCGATGGCGCCGGCGACAAAGAAAATATTAAGGCGCGCGTTGCATCCATCAAGGCGCAGATTGCCGAAACTACTTCCGATTACGACAGAGAAAAACTTCAGGAGCGCCTTGCAAAACTTGCCGGCGGCGTAGCCGTTATCAACGTAGGCGCAGCTACTGAGGTTGAGATGAAGGAAAAGAAGCTGCGCATTGAGGACGCGCTCTCCGCTACGAGAGCAGCCGTTGAAGAGGGCATCGTTCCCGGAGGCGGCACCACACTTCTTGCCTGCATTCCGGCAATCACCGAGCTTGTAAACAAGCTTGAAGGCGACGAAAAGACTGGCGCAAAGATAGTTCTCCGTGCAATCGAAGAGCCCGTTCGCCAGATAGCCGCAAACGCCGGTTTGGACGGCTCTGTGATAGTAAACAATATCCTGAGTTCCAAAAAAGCAAACTATGGCTTCGACGCACTCAAAGACGAGTATACCGATATGGTTGAAAGCGGCATTATCGACCCCACAAAGGTTACCCGCTCCGCTCTTCAGAATGCTGCGTCGGTTGCCGCAACTTTGCTTACGACTGAGAGCATCGTAACCGATATTCCCACCCCTCCCGCTCCCGCGGCTCCCAACCCCGACATGGGCGGAATGTATTAATTAAAAAATCTAAACATTGCTCCGCAGGCGACCGCCTGCGGAGTTATTGTATTATAAACTTTATAAGCAGCCGTTACAAACGACTTTGATATATGTTATAATGCAGGCATACCTAATCGGGAGGGAACCTTTGAAAATTTTAGTCACGGGCGGCACAGTGTTCGTAAGCAGATCTGTTGCCGAATACTTTATTAAAAAGGGTCATGATGTTTATGTTTTAAACAGAAACACGCGGCCGCAACCGCATGGCGCAAAGCTGATTAAGTGCGACCGACGCAATATCGGTGACAAACTGAAAGACCTTACTTTCGACACGGTGATCGACGTCACCGCATACACTGCCGAGGACATAAACCTGTTGCTTGACGGGCTAAGCAATTTTAAAGATTATATAATGATAAGCTCCAGCGCCGTATATCCCGAAACGCTCGCACAGCCGTTTAAAGAGACCGACAAAACAGGCGAAAACAAATTTTGGGGCAGCTACGGAACAAACAAAACCAACGCCGAAAGAGCGCTTTTAAACAGGGTACCGAACGCCTATATACTGCGCCCTCCCTACCTCTACGGCGAATACAACAACGTATACCGCGAGGCCTTTGTTTTTGACTGCGCTGATTTTGATTTGCCTTTTTATCTTCCAACTGACGGTCAGTTACCGCTACAATTTTTACATGTCGAAGATTTGTGCAGATTTATTGAGATACTGCTTATAAAACACCCCAAACAAAAAATATTCAATGTCGGGAACAGAGAGACCGTTACAATTAAAGACTGGGTTGAGCTATGTTATGCCGCCACGGGGAAATCACCAGAATTTAAGAATGTTTCGGCAGATATAGAACAGCGCAACTACTTCCCCTTTTATAACTACTCGTATTGCCTTGACGTAAACGCGCAATGCGCGCTGTTGCCTGACTTGCTTTCGCTTGAAAGCGGCTTAAAGCGGGCTTACGACTGGTATAAGAATAATAAGCAGGAAGTGAGAAAAAAGAACTATCTGCAATTTATAGAAAATAATCTTAAATAAGGCAAAAGCCATGAAAGTGTTGACGATATGCGGCAGCATGCGCTTTGCCGAACAGATGAAAGAGATTGCAGATAAACTTGAATATGAAGACGGATACTGCGTGTTGCAGCCTGCTTATTGTGCAAACGTTGAACTTACCCCATCACAGCTTAAAATGCTCACCGAAGCGCATTACAAAAAGATAGACCTGTCCGACGGCATTTATGTAGTCAATATCGGCGGGTACATAGGTGAAAGCGTCTCACAGGAGATTGCCTATGCCAAAAACTGCGGCAAAGAGACTATATATCATGAACGAAATGACTGCAAGGAAACTTATAGGTTAAATAAAATGACATACGCCAAAGTTCAGGACATAGCAAAGCAGACGATTGAATTTTTAAAGAGAAACATTAAGGTCGGTATGAGTCTGACGGAACTGCGAAAACTCGCCGAGGACAGAATGTTTGTGCTCGGAGCCGATTCGTTCTGGTATTGGGACGTAGGCGCGTTTGTTTTTGCGGGCGAAGAGACAACCCTCTCCGTTTCGGGGAAAAATTACATAACTTCCGAACGCCAGATCGCCGAAAACGACATTATAACCGTCGATTTAAGCCCACAGGTCGGCGACATATGGGGCGACTATGCACGCACGATAATAATAGAAAACGGCAAAGTCGTTGATACTATCGGAGGTATTCAGAACAATGAATGGCGTGAAGGACTGCTTACAGAAGATCGCCTGCACAGCGAACTGAAACGGTTTGCCGCGCCCGATACCACCTTTGAACAGCTCTACTTTTATATGAACGGGTTGATAGCCGAACTCGGATATGTAAATTCAGATTTTATGGGCAATCTCGGCCACTCGATAGAAAAGCAAAAGCAGGACAGAATTTATATCGAGCAAGGTAATTTATGCATGCTGGGCGACGCCCGTTACTTTACATTTGAGCCGCATATTTCAAAAACAGGCTCAAAATACGGCTATAAAATGGAAAATATCTACTACTTTGAAAACGATAAGTTAAAGGAGCTTTAAATTAAGCCGCAAGGCGGGCAGAGAATCTCTGCCCGCCTTGCGGCTTTTATGTTGCACTTAAAATTTTTTGGTTAAATCAATTATCCCCCGTCTTTCAGTCATTACTCAAATAAATTTATATGTTTCTTTCGAGATAGCCGGAATGTCGCTTCTTTCAAACTTACGCAAAATAAGTCTTTTAGTATAAATCGTTTGATTCATACAATCAAAGTCCTAAATTTTTTGCGGCAGCATCTAACGCGGTGAGCGCATTTAGGCTGCGCGGATAGCCTATGTAGGGTATGCAGTGCGAAACGACGTTTGCAAGCAGTTCTTTGCTGTTGCCTACTTTCATGTTTCCCATTGCGTGGCTTATAAGCTGTGGTTCGCACCCTCCCTGCGCATAAAGATAGCAAAAAGTTATAAGTTCGCGCTGTTTAAAGTCGAGCGCACCGCGCGTATAATAGTCGCCAAAGCAGTTATCGGCAAGCCAATAGTTAATATGCGCCCTGCCTTCGGGGGCGTTCTTCCAGAACTCGCGCATACTTTCGCCGAAGATGTCCACCTGCGCCTGGTTACCTGACGCAAGTCTTGTTTCAGGCGCAGTCGTGCCCTTATTTTCAAGCGGCAGTTTAATCCCGCGCGCGGCGAAAACTTTATTCATGGCATTTATAAAGGACAACACCCTGCCAAGGCCTAAATACGCCGTCGCCTGGTAAACCACCTCCCTCGCCTCTTCGGGCGTCACACCAAAGTTGAGCGCCGCAGGGAGCATTACCTTAAACTCATCAAATCCGCCGCACCCCAATAGCACGGCGAGCACGGAAAGATATCCCGTTTTTTCGTCGAGGTCGCCGAAGTTCTGCACCTCATCGTAAGCGAAGTTATAGAAGAATTCATAAAATTCGGGGTCGGTCTCCTTTAACGGGCTGTATGCCCAGAAGGCCTTTTTTATATAGTTTTTTGCATTGTCTGTCAAAGCCATAAGTTTACCTCCATCAATCAAATGAATTGTAATACTTAAACTTAACTTTATGTCAACAAAAATTTTAAATAATTTTTAAGCGTAGCGCGGCGGCAAATTGTGCCGCCGCGCCACGCTTAACTCAAACAAGTTTATCTAAAATTTTCATAAGAGCATATTTGCCGTGCTCGTAGGTAAGCCCGCCCTGAAAGTATGCAATATATGGCGGCTTAACGGGGCCGTCGGCCGAGAGCTCTATCGATGCGCCCGAAACAAATGTGCCTGCCGCCATTATTATCTTGTCGTCATAGCCCGGCATATCCCACGGTTCACAGGTGACATACCCGTCGACGGGCGAGGCGTACTGCACTTCGCGGATAAAGTTAACCATCTTGTCTGCGTCGCCGAACTCGATTGCGCGGGTAATGTCGTGCGGGAGCTCGTCCGTGGGCGGATAATTTTTATAACCCAGTCCCGCCATAGCCTCGCCTATGAGCAGACTGCATTTGAGCGCCTGCGCGACGGTGTGCGGCGCCATAAAAAAGCCCTGGTAGTAATACTGATACCCGAGCGCATGCGAGCCGACTTCCGTTCCGATAGACGGTGCGGTGAGGCGCTTGCCTATCATATCGATATACTCCGCCTTTCCGCAGATATATCCGCCGGTCTGCGCAAGCCCGCCGCCGGGGTTTTTTATAAGTGAGCCCACAATGAGATCAGCACCTACTTCGGTCGGCTCTTTTGTCTCCACAAATTCGCCGTAGCAGTTATCGACGAAGATGCAACCGGTAAAGCCATTTTCGCGAACAAAGGCACAGACTTCGGCGATCTCGTCTATCGAAAACGCGTCGCGCAGTTCATACCCGCGCGAACGTTGGATATAAACGACTTTTGCCTCTGCAAGACCCATCTTTATCGCAGGGTAGTCAAACTTATCGCCCACAAGGTCGCAACAGCGGAACTTTATGCCAAAGTCCTTTAAAGAGCCGTTGCCGTCGCCATAGATGACGCCGCGGATAGTATCATACGGCATACCGCTGATACAAAAGAGCGTGTCGCCGGGACGCAGAAGCCCGAACAGCGCCACCGTGAGCGCATGCGTTCCCGAGAGAATGTGTGGAGAAACTGTGCCATCCTCCGCACCGAAGGCTTGCGCAAACACCTTGCCGAGGCAGTCCCTGCCCTCGTCGCCGTAGCCATAGCCCGCGGTTCCAGCAAAGTGGCGCGCAGCTATCCTGTTTTCGGCAAACGCCTCACACACCTTTGACTGATTGAAGAGGGCTATCCTGTCGATCTCTCTGAATTTGTCTGCGAGCTTATCCTCGCACTCCTGTATATATTTTTCCTTATCAAAATTTTCCGCCATGAAAATTATACCTTATTTAAAAGTTTTATCACATTTTCAGCTGTGGCCTGCTCGGGAGAAAGATTGATGAGCCCGGGCAATTTTTTAAAAAAAGTTATCTGTCGTTTTGCATATCTGCGTGTGTTTTGCTTTATTATGTCACGCATAGTACTTCGCAAATCGCCGTTTTTTAAGCCTTCGACCACTTCTTTATACCCTATGGCCTGCATGCAGCGGCAACTTTCGTCTATACCGCGCGCGAGCAGACCCTCCACTTCCTCAACAAGCCCCGCCTCGAACATCATATCGACGCGTTTATTTATTCTGTCATACAATTCCTCACGCGGGTAGTTTATGGCGATGGCAATATAGTCGTATCTCGGCGTCATACAGTCGTTTATTTCAGACTTCTTTCTGCCGCCGACTTCGTATATTTCGAGGGCACGAATTACACGCTTCAAATCGTTTGATTGAAGTTTGGCCGCACTATCAGGATCGACAGATTTGAGCATATCATATACATATTCCCTCCCGCGCTCTTTTGCAAGCTCTTCATACTTATGCCGCACGGCGCCGTCTGCAGCGACCCCGCCATAACTGAGGTCAAATAACAGCGAATTGATATAAAAACCGGTACCTCCGCAAATTACGGGCGTTTTACCATCATTGAGCAATTTTTCAACTATCGGCAGAGCGGAGTTTTTATAGTCGGACACGCTGTATTCACAGGTCGGCTCGGCCACGTCAATCATGTAATGCTGAATGCCCAGCTTCTCTTCATCCGAAGGCTTTGCAGTACCTATATTCAGTCCCTTATAGACAAGCTGAGAATCGGCCGATACAACGGCGCTTTCAAGCAATTTTGCACATTCAGCGGCAAGAGCCGTCTTTCCCGTCGCCGTAGCGCCGCATATAACAAGTACCCTGCCCACAGCTACACTATCCTTTTGAACATCTTTTCAATCTGATATTTTGTGAGCTTTACTGCGACCGGCCTGCCGTGAGGACATTTTAAACCCATATCGCCGTGCATCTGTGAAAGAAGTTCGTCAGCCTCCTGTCTGGAAAGCTGCATACCTCCCTTAACCGCATGTTTACATGCCGACATTGCTATTTTGTCCTTTAAAACATCAGCCATCTTTATCGACTTCAACCCCGAAATATCTGAAAGCAACTCACTGAAGAACGAGGTAAAGTCAAGACCTTTTAGGTCGGCAGGCACCTCGCACACTCGGTAAGAATTGATACCGAACGGTTCTACATCAAAGCCCATTTCACGTATCACGGAAAGATTCTCTTCAAAGAATACATTCTCTTCAGGAGTAAGACTCAGAATATATGGCACGAGCATCCCCTGGCGGACAATAGCGCGTTCCTCTACCTGCTTTCTATATCTGTCGTATATAAGCCTTTCATGCGCGGCATGCTGATCAATTATATAAACTTCATCTTCTTTTTCATACAGAAGATATGTATTGAACAGATTACCTTTGTAGGTAATCTGACTGCATACAATCTTATCCTGTTTAGCCGAACCGGAAAAACTGCCGGGCTCCCTGGAATCTGAAATGCCGCGGCCGGGACTGCTCACTTTGAACACATTCTTTTCATCAAGACCGGCGTAATAGGCATATACGGGATAGGTCTTTTCCCTGTCTTCAAACTTCGGTTCCTCATAATTTTCATATGCAGACAAATCTTCCCGCAAGCTCTTCTCGTCTGCAAACTTTTTAGCCGAAGAACCGCCGCTGAATGAGGGAAAACTGCCTGTAACCTCAATTTCATGCACTGATTTTTCAACCGCTTCTACAGGTTTAAAAGCCCTTTCGCAGCTCTCGAATATCCCGCTTTCGCCGGTTTTATCAGCCTCCTTTACTTCGGCAGTACAAATGCTCTCCGCCGACATCTGTTCGGCGGACATCGACGATTTTGCTTCAGCAATGCGGGAATAGTCCACAACAAAATCAGCGGCGCGCGCCGTGCCGTCTAAAATACCAGAAATTACCGAATATACCGCACCGTAAACTGCCCTGCCGTCGGCAAAACGGACGTCAGCCTTGTTGGGATGCACGTTTACATCCACAAAGTCTGCGGAAACGTCGATAAAGAGCACATAGAACGGATATTGCCTCTTCATGAGATAGGCCGCATAAGCATTTGAAATTGCCGAAGAGACAATATTGTTTACAATATATCTGCCGTTTAAAAACAGGCTCTGATAACTCTTGTTGGGTTTTAAAAAGTTCTGATTGCCGATGAATCCGTAAATTTTTATGCCGTTTTTCTCTGCGTTTATCTTATAACAATTAGGAATGGTCTTCGCACCGTAAACCTGCGCGACAGCTTCGTCAAGCCCGTTGCCAAACGACTGGAGTTTGAGCTTGCCGTCGGCAAAGTACCTGAATGACACGTCGGGATTACCGAGAATAAAGCGCGACATAAAGTTTTGAATATCGCTCTCCTCCGCCTTATCCGACTTTAAAAATTTTGCACGCGCGGGCGTATTATAAAAGAGGTTGTGTACACAGACCTCAGTTCCCCTATCGAGCGCGGCAGGCTCCTCCTTGCCTATATATCCGCCGTCGCACACCACCCTGCATGCCTGATTTCCTTGAGTAACAGAGGTTATCTCAGTGCGTGAGATAGAAGAAATACTGGCGAGCGCCTCGCCGCGAAAGCCTAAAGTTGCGATAGAATCGAGGTCTTCAACCTTTGCGACCTTGCTCGTGGCGTGCGGGATGAAGGCCTTGCGCATATCGTCGCGCTCTATACCGCTTCCGTTGTCGCTCACCTTGATGAGCTGTTTGCCCGCCTTTTCGATATAGACGGAAATCTCGGTGGCACCCGCGTCGAGCGAATTTTCAACGAGCTCCTTCACTGCGGAATACGGCCTGTCGACAACTTCTCCCGCGGCTATTCTGTTGTATATATCCTTTGTGAGAATATTTATCTTTCCCATTTTATTTCCTTAAATCATATGCCTGAGCAGTGCTTAGGACAATTCGCGCCGCACACGCTCAGCCATGCGGCCAGATTAAATTATTTTACCTTTTCAACAAGGTCTGAAAGGAGCATGAACGCCTGCATGGGCGAGAGATTATTAAGATCGGTCTCTTTGAGTATTTTTTCAACTTCCGAACATTCCCGCTCTTCGCTGCTGTCTTCCGCCTGCCTTATGACCGCACCCTCGCCGCGCTCAACAGCCTTCAATATCTGCTTAGCCCTGTCGGTGACCTCCTGCGGAACGCCGGCGAGAGCCGCCACCTCTATGCCGAAGCTGCGGTTGGCGCCGCCGCGCATAATCTTGCGCAGGAACACCACGCTGCCGTTTATTTCCTTTGCAGCTATCTTATAGTTCTTCACGCCGTGCATCCTGCTCTCGAGCTCGGTAAGCTCATGATAGTGAGTGGCGAACATTGTTTTTGCGCCTATCTTATTGGTTATCTGCTCTATCACCGCCCAGGCAATGGAGAGACCGTCATATGTGCTCGTTCCTCTGCCCACCTCGTCCAGAATCAGAAGGCTGTTCTTTGTAGCGTTTTGCAAAATGGAGGCGACCTCAATCATCTCCACCATGAAAGTACTTTGATCCAGAATAAGATTGTCGCTCGCGCCAACGCGGGTGAATATCCTGTCGGTTATAGGCACCTCGGCCGACTTTGCCGGCACAAAGCACCCTATGTGCGCCATTATTGTGATAAGCGCCGTCTGGCGCATGTACGTGCTCTTTCCCGCCATGTTGGGACCGGTGATTATCATGGTGCGGTTTTCGTCCTCATCCAAAAGCACGTCGTTGGGAACAAATTTCTCCTTTGAGATGACCTCCACTACCGGATGCCGGCCCTCCTTTATGACAAGCGGACTGTCGCTTGGCGTGATGACGGGACGGATATAGCGGTTGCTCTTTGCCACCTGGGCGAAACTTATCAGCACATCCAAAAAAGCTATCGCCGAAGAGAGCTTTTTAAGATTATTGATATTCTCGGCCAACCTCTCCTTTATCTTCGCATACAGTTCGGCTTCAAGTTTTAAGGCCGTTTCTTCACTGGTTAAGATCTTTTCCTCTATCTCTTTGAGTTCATCGGTGGTGTACCTTTCAGCGTTGGCCAGAGTCTGCCTGCGCTGATAATGAAGAGGCACCTTATCTTTGAACGACTTTGAAACTTCTATATAATAACCGAACACGCGATTGAAACCCACTCTCAGCGTGCGTATGCCAGTCGCGTCGCGCTCGCGCGATTCGATGCGCAGCATTATATCCTTGCCGTGATCCTTTATATCTCTCAGCTCGTCCAGGCGGGAATTGAAGCCCGCCTTTATATACCCGCCGTCTTTTAAAACGGTTGGCGTATTTTCAGAAACTATCGCCCTGTCAATGAGGTCGGCAACGTCGCCCAGATCTATCAGACCATCTGCGATATCTATCACCGCTTTCGACGAAAAGCCGGAGAGCTGGAACTTTAAGTTGGGCACCACCTCGAGCGAGCGTGCGAGCGCCAGGCAGTCGCGCGGCATGATATTGTCGTTGGAGATCTTACCGGAGAGGCGCTCTATGTCCCTCACCTCTGAAAGAAGATCGGCGACCGAAAGCATCACGACGGGAGCGTTGAAAAATTCCTCAACGCCGCTCAATCTGTAGTTTATCGCTTCGATATCCACGAGCGGCGACAGAAGACAACTCTGCAGAAGGCGCGAGCCCATGCCCGTCTTTGTCTTGTCGAGCAGCCATAAAAGCGAACCGTATTTCTTTCCTTCGGAGAGTGTCTTTACCAGCTCAAGGTTTCTTATAGCGGTATTGTCGAGCTTCAGATAACTGTCTGAAGAGAGATAGCGTATACCATCGATATTTTTAAGGGCATGCTTCTGCGTATCCTTAAGATACTCAATGAGAGCGCCCGCCGCGCATATCGCACCGTCGTGCCCGCAGACAGAAAAGGCCGAGAGCGACTTTGCATTGAACTGCTCGCACAGCGCCCTTTCGGCCGAGGCGCGCCCGTAGGCCCACTCAGGATAGGACGAAAATTTAGGCAATACTCCGCGCGAAACCTCTGCAAGGTCGCGCGATCCGAGCAGGAATTTATCGTTGCATATCACCTCTTTTACGCCGAGTTTTACCATCAAGGCGACGGCCTGCGAGCACTCGCCGTCGGCCTCAAATTCTTCGGCGCAGAACTCGCCCGTAGTAATATCCGCCCAGGAAATTGCCGAAAAAGAACCGTCTAAATATGCGCTGCAGATAAAACTCGGAGTGCGCTCGTCGAGGTGATTTTCGTCAGTCATAGTACCGGGCGTAACCACTCTTATCACGTCGCGCGCAACGATATCGCCCGATTTAGAAGAGGGATCCTCGAGCTGTTCGCAGATTGCGACCTTTTCACCCAGCTCTATAAGGCGGGCTATATAGTCATCCGCCGCATGATAGGGCACGCCGCACATGGGCGCACGCTTGTCCAGCCCGCAGTCGCGCCCCGTAAGCGTGATCCCAAGAAGTTTTGAGACCCTTTCGGCATCGTCGAAAAACATCTCGTAGAAGTCGCCGAGCCTGTAAAAAAGAACGCAGTCTTTATACTTTTCCTTTACGGAAAGGTAATGTTTCATCATAGGTGAAAGTGCCATAATGCCTACCTTATTTTAACCTGAATGCCGCCCGCACAGACAAAAACGTACGCAGCAGGCAAAATTCGATGCCGCATAAAAATATGCGGACTCATGCAGCCTGGTTGCACCGCGCGGCGCGGTTATACAAGCTCGCCCATAAGCGATACGCCGTTGGCCTCTTTTACGGCCAGCGTCACAAATTCGCCTATCACGTTTTTATCGCACGCAAAATAACCCATTCTACCGTACTCGTCCCGCCCCAAAAAGAGGCCGCGCTTTTCGTCATACCCCTCGCAGAGAATCTCGCAGGTGCGGCCGACGTATTTTGCGCTCTGTTCGCGCGTGAGAGAATTTACCAGCGCGACGAGCTCCATTATCCTCTCCTTTGATACCTCCTCTGGGATCTGTCCGGGCATCTTTGCCGCCACAGTGCCTTCTCTCCTTGAATATACAAACGTGAACGCCGATGAAAAACCGACTTCCCTTACAAGGTTGAGCGTGGCTCTGAAATCTTCGTCCGTCTCACCGGGGAAGCCTACAATGAGATCTGTGGTCACGGCGCAGTCGGGAATATATTTTTTTAGTATATCTATCTTTCTGAGATAGTCGGCGGCAGTGTATTTTCTGTTCATCGCCGAAAGGATCCTGTCTGACCCGCTCTGCACAGGCAGGTGCAGAGAGCGGCAGATCTTTTTATCCGACGCCATGGCCCTTGCAAGCTCTTCAGAAAAATCCTTGGGGTGGCTGGTCATAAAGCGCAGGCGGAATTTGCCGTCGATCTCCGCAATGCGCTCGAGCAGCGTGGGGAAGCGGATATCGTCCGTTCCGTTCGCATAAGAGTTTACATTCTGGCCCAAAAGGGTAAGTTCTTTATACCCGTCCGCAATTAAAGAGCGCGCCTCTGCGATCACATTCTCCGAACGGCGGCTGCGCTCCCTGCCGCGCACATAGGGCACTATGCAGTAGCTGCAGAAGTTGTTGCAGCCGTACATTATGTTTATCCAGGCGTTGGGGTAGCTCGTGCGTAAGGGCTTCTCGCCCTCGACAACCTCGCCCTCGGAGCCATATATCTCTATGACCGACTTTTTGCCGCCCAGCTTCTCCTCCACATATGCCTTTAACCTGTTTAAATTGTGCGTGCCGAATATTATATCGACATAGGGGAATTTTTTGTGCAGGATATCGGCCTTGCCTATCTGCTGCGGCATGCACCCGCCGACGGCGATTATCATATCGCGCTTTTTTGCCTTGAGCTTCTTTAGCATGCCTATATTGCCATAGGCATGATTTTCGGCGTTCTCCCTTATGCAGCAGGTATTGAACACCACTATATCTGCCTCATCCATACTGTCGCACGGGGAATAGCCAAGCTCCGTGAGCATGCCGGCTATCTTTTCCGAATCGTGCACGTTCATCTGGCAGCCATATGTGACTATATGGTATCTCTTATCCATAAAACTCCTGTATATCGTATATCCGTAAACTTGAACTGTATATTTAATTATATAATTTTAGGAAGATTTTTTCAATCGAATTTGCAACAAAATCTTTATTTTATAAATACTATTTTAGATGAGAAAATTAACTAAAGCCATACTTATACTAATTGTACTCATAGCGGTGGCGATCGCAGCGGGATTTGCCGTATTTGCCTTCGTGACGAGGGACGCGCACCTGGACGAGAGCAAGCTCACCGACTACGGAAAATATATAACAGTGTGCGACTCGGACGGACACGAAATGACGAGCGCCTCGCTCGCGGCAAGAAGAAAGAGCGTAAAACTTACCGACCTGAATCCGGACACGGTGAACGCCTTCATCGCCTCGGAAGACAGGAGCTTTTACAGGCACCACGGGCTGAACTACGGGAGAATGATAAAGGCACTCGCCACAAACATTATGTCACGCTCGTTCAGGCAGGGGGCCTCCACCATAAGCCAGCAGCTGATAAAGAATACGCACCTCACGGGTGACAAGACGATAAAGCGGAAGCTCAGCGAGATAAAGCTCACCAAAAAACTTGAACGCAGATACTCCAAAGATGAAATTTTGGAGATGTATTTGAACACCATATACTTCGGGCACAACTGTTACGGTCTGGAGAGTGCGGCCGAATTCTACTTCGGCACGACTGCCGACAGTCTTACTTTGGAGCAGAGCGCAACTGTTGCCGGGCTTCTGACCTCACCAAACAACTATTCACCCTTCAAAAACCCCGAAAAATGCCTCGAAAAGCGAAACATCGTTTTAAAATGCATGAAGGAATGCGGCCATATTGACGATATTCAGTACTCCAAGGCGACGGAAAGTCCCCTTTCGGCAATACAGACTGCAGCCGCAGACGGACTGTCGTGCTATCTTTCGTGCGTGTTCGATGAGCTGGACGGGCTTGAATTTGATTCTTACAACCTAAAGGACGTGCGAATAATCACATACGCCGACGAGGAGTTACAAAGATACGCCGACGGACTTGAAACAGAGTACGATGCGGCAATAATAATAACCGACAAATCGGGCGGAGTGCGCGCATACCGCTCTGACATCAACAACGCGAAGAGACAGCCCGGTTCCACGATAAAGCCGCTGTTAGTGTACGGACCTGCGATAGAGGAGAAACTAATCTGTCCCGCGACAAAGATACTCGACGAAAAAATAGACTACGGCGGATATTCGCCTGAAAATTTCGACAAAAAATACCACGGCTACATCACCGTCACCGAGAGCCTGATAAAGAGCTACAACATACCCGCGGTAAAGACGCTCAACGCACTGACAATAAAAAAAGCCGCAGAATATGCGGACAGACTCGGGATAAAACTGGAACAAGACGAAAAAAATCTTTCACTCGCGCTCGGCGGAATGAAGTACGGAATGACGCTCCCGGAAGTGTGCGAAAAATACAGAACATTTATGGGTGGAGGCGCCTATACCCGCACAAAATTCATAAAAGAGATAAAACTGAAAAACGGCAAAACAATATACAGAGCAAACGACAAAAGCGCAAAAGTGTTTTCAGAAGGTACGGCATCACTCATCAACGACATGCTGTGCCAGACGGCGGAAGCGGGTACAGGCAAAAAATTGGGTTCATTCAGCTTTGAAGTCGCCGCAAAGACAGGCACATGCGGGAACGACAGGGGAAACACCGACGGCTATTGCATAGCTTACACCTCTGCAGATATTGTGGGAGTATGGCTGGGAAGCAAGGATAACGCGCCCACAAACGTCACGGGCGGAGGTGACTGTTGCCGTACCGCCGGGGACATTTTAAGAAAGCTATACGAACGTTCCGCGCCCGCTTCGCTCGAAAAAAAAGCGGGGACAGCGACTATATCCATCGACCGCGGAGAGTATACCACAAACAATAAAATCGTTCTGGCAGATGACTGTGCGCCGAAACTTGCTACCTGCACGATAAAAGTATTAAGCGGAGCCGTCCCAAAGGAAAAATCTCACAAATTCAGCGCACCGAGCATAATAACCCCCAAGATATCAGTAGAAAATGGCTCCGTTTGCATAGTACTATGCCATACAGACTACTATGCATATCGCATAAAAAGACAGGGCAAAGACGAAGCATCTATAATTTATGACGGGCCATGGACAAACAAGATAACCGACATGATAGAAAACGGCACATACACCTACAGCGTGATTCCCTACTACTTTGACGGCTGCACAGAACATACAGGAAAGACGATCGAACTGCCGCCTGTCTGCGTAACGGCTTACGACAGGCCGCCCCAGGAGGATATGCCGGATATCACACAAAAAGACTGGATCTATGAATAAATATAAAATGCGGCGGAGACAACAATTTGTTGCACTCCGCCGTTTGTAAACAGATTTATTAGTTTCGCGTGAAACAATTAGCTTGTATATGAATAATATTTACAACTATTTTTGAATGCACCCTGCACTTAAACCGGAATTTTGTGTGAAACATTCAAAATATACTATGCAAGTCAGTACTCCTCCACCTCAAGCGTTGCGAAGGCGTTATCCAACAATGTCCGGACGTCGAGTTTGGCCTCTTCGGCAAGTACGTCCTCAATCTTCGGCTTGATAATCGGGTAGTCGGGCAAAAACACAGTACAACAATCCTCGTATGGACGGATAGAAACATCGTAGGCGTCCATGCTGCGGCTGCGCTCTATTATCTCGTTCTTGTCGAACCCGCACAGCGGACGCAATACGGGCATACTCCCCACCACGCTGTTGGAAGAGGTCATCCCCTCTATCGTCTGGCTTGCCACCTGACCCAGACTTTCACCGGTTATAATGCACTGGTCGCCGTCCTTTTTGGCAAGGCGCTCGGCAAGGCGCATCATAAAGCGGCGCAAAAGCGTGACCATATACGCCCCGTTGCAGTTTTTGTGTATCTCCTCCTGGATTTCCTTTACGGATATTATCGAAAGTTTTATGCCGCAGTTGTATTCCGAGAGAATTTTTGCAAGGTCGATGACCTTCTGCCGCGCCTGCATATTTGTGTACGGGTAACTGTGGAAGTGCAGGCAGTCGATCTTCATGCCGCGTTTTGCTATCATATGCCCCGCCACGGGACTGTCGATACCGCCGGAGAGGAGCAAAAGCCCGCGCCCCGCGGTACCCACGGGCATTCCGTCGGCACACTTTATAAATTTATTGAATACAAGTGCCGTTCCGTCTTCGCGCACGTCGATATTTATAACAAAGTCGGGCTCGTGCACGTCCACCCTTAAATTTTTGTTACTGTCGAGCAGTCTCCCGCCTATCTGCGCGCTTATTTCGGGTGATTTAAGATAGAACGTCTTGTCGGCACGGTGCGTTTCCACCTTGAATGCGCCGAATTTATCGCTCACTGCCTCGGCGGCATGATATATTTCGTCCATATCTGAATTTACTTTATATCCCACGCTCAGCGAGTGCACGCCGAACACCTTTGATAGTTTTTTTACTATCTTGTTCACGTCGCCCTCGGCAAAATTTTCCACAAGGTATCTTCCGCTTCTTCTGCGTATTTCATGACGGATTCCCTTAAGCGATTTTTCCATATTGGCGGCAAACACGCGCTCAAAATAGCCGCGGTTTTTACCTTTTAAATGAATTTCCGCATAACGGATAATTACTACGTGTTCCATATTATTTAGTATGCTCTCTGTCGGTCATCACGACCTCGTTCAAAATTTTTGCGGCCCTCTCCGCTTCTTGTATGGTGCTTTCCTTCGAAAAGCTCAGCCGCAGAACGCCGTCGATAAGTTCGTCTTTTAATCCGCACGCCTGCATTATGCGCGAATGGCGCTTTGTTGAGTTTGAAGAACATGCCGAACCTGTGCCTATGATCAGCCCCTCGTCGTCGCACATATGAAGTATCGTCTCACCGCGCACGCCCCTTGCCGCGACCGTAAGGATATAGGGCGAGCCGCACTCCGGCGATATGCGCGTAAACAAATCTTTATCAAGGAGCTTCCACAGGAGGGCGTTTACAGCGGAAATGTCTTTAAAATTTTCCTCTATTTTACCGTAACTCTTTTGCGCGGCAAGTTCGAGCAACTTTATGCCGAACACATTTTCAGTGCCGCTTCTTAAGCCCTTCTCCTGTCCGCCGCCCCAGATGTATGGCTGAAGGACGAGCTTTTTGCGCTTTATCAGCGCACCCGTACCCTTTGCGCCGCCTATCTTGTGCGCGCTGAGCGAATACATATCGACATTATCCGATAAAAAAAACGGAATTTTACCGAATGCCTGGACTCCGTCGGAATGAAACAATGTACGCGGATTTTTAGCCTTCACCATAGCCGCTATAGCGTTTATATCGTTTATGGCGCCAGTCTCGTTGTTCACATGAATGACAGAGACTAACGATGTCTTTGCATCCACAAGATCAAGAAGACTTTGGATATTTATGCTGCCGTCAGGATTGAGCGCGGCGAAGCGCGCTTCCACACCCCTGCGCCCGGCCTCCTGCACAGCCTCGAACACGGCCGAGTGTTCGCCGTAAGTCGAGACGATGTTTCCCCTCTTCCCGCCGCAGAAAACAGCCTGGTTATCCGCCTCTGTGCCGCAGGAAGTTATGACGAGCTCATACCCGTCGGGGTCGGCTATGTGCGAGAGAATGCTCTTTCTGGCCTCTTCAAGCTCGAGATGCAAATTATATCCTTCCGCGTACAACGCGGAAGGATTATAAAATTTATCTTTCAGGTATTGCGCGGCCAGCTCCAGGCAATCGCCGTCGGGCCTTGTCGTGGCCGCATTGTCGAAGTATATCATTATATCTCTATCACGCCTTCATAAGACTGTTTTACCGAGCCGTCGAGCACGAGGTCGCCGTTATCAAGGCACTTCACAAATAAGTCGCCGCCGCGCAGCTTAACAGTTATTACCTTGCCGCGGGCGCACTTACCCGCCCTGACAGCCGCCGCAACTACCGCCGCAGCAGCTGTGCCGCAAGCCATAGTTTCGCCGTTCACCCTGTCCCACACACGCAACTTTATCGTGAGGTCGTTGACTATCCTCGCACACTCCACATAGGCTATACCGGGGAACATACCCGAAGCAAGAACAGCCTGGCCGAGATTTTCGAGGTCAACGTCGTCAACCTTATCGCAGAAGGTGATGCAGTGCGAATTACCCACGTTCACGGCTACAGTATCGTACACCTTTTCGTCGAACGAGACGGGAGCAAACACGACCTCGCCCTCGGTATTTGCGGGAATCTCTTGAGGATCGAACGTGGCCGCACCGAGATTTACCGAAACAGAGCTTGCCACGCCGTTGAACGACACAACTTCAAGCGTCTTCACCCCGCCGCAGACCTCAATGGAAATCTTGCCGGAATTCACTATATGCTTGTCAAATACATACTTGGCCACACATCTCAAAGGATTGGCGGCAAGCCCCGCCTCGCTGCCGTCGCGATTGAATACGCGCACCTTGCAGTCGGCAATGTCCGACTTTTCTATCATGACGATACCGTCACTGCCTATGCCGTAATGCCTGTCAGAGAAGTTTATGGCGAGCGATTCAGGGCAGGTTATCTTGTTATCAAAGTTGTTGAAGAAGATATAGTCGTTGCCGCAGCTGTGCATTTTGCAGAAATTCAGCTTAAGCTTCTCCCTGCGCAGATGGTTAATATCTACGAGCTCGGTATTGAACTGCGTATATCTGCCGGCAATGCAGTCTGCAAGCGCATTAGTCGTATCTAGCGAAGTAAGCACCGTTATTCCGAGAAGTATTGCGTGATGATGGAGCGAAATATAGTTGGTGATCGACTCCATATCCGTCTTGCCGGTATACACAACATAATCGATCTTGCCTTCGTCCATCAGTTTGAATATATCGTCATTCGTGGAAAGACGGGCAACTTCCGTGCACTCTATGCCGAGGCTGCGGATAACATTCGCCGTACCCTTTGTGGCATAGAACGTGAGGCCGAGATCGGCAAACTTTTTGACTATGTTTACTATTTCGTACTTGTCCTGATCGTTTATTGTGAAGTATATGCCGGAAGGGTGCTGCTTTGTAGGATGCTTCATGTTGAAACCTGCAGAAACCAACCCCTTGAAGAGCGCCTCTTCAATAGTCTTTCCTATGCCGAGCACCTCGCCCGTCGACTTCATTTCAGGACCGAGCTGTGAGTTTACGTCATTGAGTTTTTCAAACGAGAACACGGGCACCTTTACCGCCACATACGGCGAGTTGGGATACAGTCCGGTGCCGTATCCGAGGCGCCTGAGTTTTGCGCCCACGAGTATTTTTGTGGCGAGTTCCACCATAGGCACACCCGTAACTTTTGAGATATACGGTATTGTGCGCGACGCTCTGGGGTTCACCTCTATAACATACAGTTCGTTTTGATAGATGAGGTACTGTATATTTATGAGACCCTTTGTCTTTAGCGATAACGCAAGCTCTATGGAGATATCAACCACCTTTTTAAGCATGGAATCGCTCAGGTTATAGGGCGGATAAACTGCTATCGAGTCGCCGCTGTGCACGCCTGCGCGCTCTATGTGCTGCATGATGCCCGGGATGAGCACGTCCACGCCGTCGGAAATAGCGTCGACTTCCAGCTCTGTACCCATGAGGTACTTATCGCACAGCACAGGGTTTTCAATCTTCTGCGCCAGAATTACATCCATATACCTCTCTATGTCGTTTTGAGTGAAGGCAATGGTCATATTCTGCCCGCCGATTACGTACGAAGGGCGCAAAAGCACTGGATAGCCGAGTTTTTCGGCCGCCGCGATGGCTTCCTCCTTGGTCATAACAGTGAGTCCCTTGGGACGGGCGATGGAGAACTGCTCCAAAAGCTCGTCGAACCTCTCCCTGTCCTCAGCAAGGTCGACGCTGTCGGCAGGAGTGCCGAGTATGCGTATGCCTTTCTTGTCGAGATAGCTGCACAACTTTATGGCAGTCTGCCCGCCAAAGGTAATTACCACACCGTAAGGCTTTTCAACGTCGATAACCGACTGGACATCCTCGGGCGTGAGCGCCTCAAAATACAGTCTGTCGGCCGTATCAAAGTCGGTGGATACCGTCTCGGGGTTGTTGTTGATTATTATAACTTCATAGCCCAGCTCCTTCAAAGTCCACACACAGTGAACGGAGGAATAGTCGAACTCAATACCCTGGCCTATACGTATGGGACCCGAACCTATAACAATTATCCTGCGCTTTTTGCTGCGCTTTACGAAGGGTTTAGCCTCGTCGTGCTCGGGCTCGTCGTAGGTGGAATAGAAGTACGGCGTCTGCGCTGCAAACTCCGCGCCGCAGGTATCTACCATCTTGAACACGGCGTCGCGGTGCATGGGAAGTTTGTTGCCCGATATCTTTTCGAGCTCCTTATCGGGATAACCCAGCCTTTTGCCGTGCATATACTGGGCGCGCGTAAGAGATTTTCCTGCTATTTCACCCTCGAAGTCGGCGAGGTTTTTGAGCTTTTCAAGGAACCATACGTCAATTTTAGTTATATTGTGTATCTCTTCTATGCTTATGCCGCGCTTTATCGCGCTGAATACGACGAATAATCTTTCGTCGGTGA
The DNA here is from genome assembly GCA_018712405.1 of Candidatus Coproplasma stercoripullorum. Classification (GTDB taxonomy): domain Bacteria; phylum Bacillota; class Clostridia; order Christensenellales; family Borkfalkiaceae; genus Coproplasma; species Coproplasma stercoripullorum. The sequence continues at coordinate 10,073 of DVHB01000121.1, read as the reverse complement.
GTTCGTGCAGCTTTGCGTGGATCTCCCCGTCAGAAAGTTCCGCCATCTTAGGCATGTTCAGTGTACCGAGAGAGATCTCAGCGCCGCGAACGGCCTTCATTATGGCCATCTCGAATGAGGTGCCTATCGCCATGACTTCGCCGGTGGCCTTCATTCGCGTGCCCAGGGTACGCTTTGCATATAAAAATTTATCGAACGGCCACTTGGGCAGCTTTACCACCACATAATCGAGCGTAGGCTCGAAGCAAGCGTAAGTTTTGCCAGTCACGTCGTTTTTGATCTCGTCAAGGGTGTAGCCGAGGGCTATCTTTGTGGCAACCTTTGCTATAGGGTAGCCCGTGGCCTTGGAGGCGAGCGCCGAGGAGCGCGAAACGCGAGGGTTTACCTCTATCACCGAATATTCGAACGAATCGGGATATAATGCAAACTGGCAGTTGCACCCGCCCTCTATGCCGAGCTCGGTTATTATGTCGAGCGAAGCCGTGCGGAGCATCTGATATTCCTTATCTGAAAGGGTGACGGCGGGCGCGATTACTATGGAGTCGCCCGTGTGTATGCCGACGGGGTCGAAGTTCTCCATCGAGCAGACGGTGAGCACGTTGCCGGCGCCGTCGCGCAGAACTTCGAACTCTATCTCCTTCCAGCCGCCGATATACTTTTCGATGAGCACCTGCGTTATGGGGGATAGCATCAGTCCGTTATGTGCAATAATTTTAAGCTCCTCTTCGTCGTGAGCCACACCGCCGCCCGCGCCGCCGAGCGTGTATGCGGGGCGAACGATCACGGGGTAGCCGCCTATCCTTTGCGCCACTTCGAGGCACTCTTCAACAGTGTAAGCTATATCGGAGGGAACGACGGGCTGGTTTATCTTCTGCATGGTCTCTTTAAAGAGCTCCCTGTCTTCCGCCCTGTCTATCGCACTCAAATTTACGCCTATAAGCTTTACGCCCCACTCGTCCAAAAAGCCCTCTTTTGCAAGCTGGCAGCCGAGCGTGAGGCCGGTCTGTCCGCCGAGGGAGGCAAGAAGGCTGTCCGGCCGTTCCTTGATTATTATTCGCTTTAAGGTGTCTATGGTGAGAGGCTCGAGATATATCTCATCTGCAAGTGCCTTGTCGGTCATTATTGTTGCAGGATTGGAGTTGCAGAGCACCACATCAAGCCCTGCATCTTTCAGAACGCGGCAGGCCTGCGCTCCCGCATAGTCAAATTCCGCCGCCTGGCCTATAACTATCGGACCCGAACCTATAACGAGTACTTTTTTAATATCCTCTCTCTTAGGCATGATACCTGCCCTCCTTTATGTTTAGTATAAATTTATCGAAAAGGAAGGACGCATCCATGGGACCGCCGCACGCCTCGGGGTGGAACTGAACGGTATAGGCGTTGAGTTCGGGGTATTCAAATCCTTCGCAGGTGCCGTCGTTGGCGTTTACAAAGCTGAGCTTGCCGCCCTCAACGCTGGAAGAGATCACCTCGTAGCCGTGATTCTGGCTGGAGATATACACTCTGCCCGTATCGAGATTTTTTACCGGCTGGTTTGAGCCCCTGTGGCCATATTTCATCTTTTTAGTCTTGCCGCCCATGGCGAGCGCAAAAAGCTGATGACCGAGGCATATGCCGAATATTGGAAGTTTGCCAGCAAGTTTGCGGATATTTAAAATTATCTCGGTATTCTCGGAAGGGTCGCCCGGGCCATTCGTTAGCATGAGACCCTGCGGTTCAAGGGCAAGGATCTGCTCTGCCGTGTAGTACGACGGCACCTTCATGCAGTAGCAGCCGCGCTTTGCAAGCTCGCGCATAATGTTGCATTTTGCACCGAAATCCCAGACGGCTATTTTTATTCCGTCAGGGTCGCCTAAGTATTCTATTTCAGAGCAGGTAACCGATTTTACCGCATCTTTTATGACGTACGAACGCACCTCGGAAAGATCGTTGAGCGGTTTTTTTGTAATGGCAGCGTTCATAACGCCTGCCTCGCGCACAATCTTAGTGAGTTCGCGCGTGTCTATGCCGTATATTCCAGGAATCCCCTGTTTTTTTAGGAAATCGTCGATCGTTCCCTCGCACCTGAAGTTTGAAGGTTTGTCGCATTTTTCTCTAACGATATAAGCCGTCACCCAGGACTTCTTGCTCTCCATATCGGCCTCTATCATGCCGTAGTTGCCGATGAGCGGAAAAGTCTGCGTGACTATTTGTCCGTAGTAGCTCGGATCGGTCAACGTTTCGATATAGCCCGTCATGCCGGTCGTGAAAACGAGTTCACCGACAACTTCCTTCTGTGCGCCGAAAGAAAATCCGGTGAACTGCCTGCCGTTTTCAAGCGTCAAATAAACTTTACTGTTTTTCATCTATACTTCCTTTTCTGATTATTGTGCTGTTTGCGAAGTACTATGTATAATATAATTATCTTATTTTTGTCAAATTTTTGAGGCTGTCACACTATTTCATAAGTTTGACCATTACGGCCTTCTGCGCGTGAAGCCTATTTTCAGCCTCATCGAAAATCTCTTTAGCGTGGGCTTCAAACACACCGTCGGTTATTTCCTCTCCGCGATGGGCAGGCAGACAGTGCATTACCATTACGTCGTCTTTAGCCTTTTTAATATTGTTTTCGTTTATCTGGAACCCCTTGAACACATTCTCGCGTTCCTTCTTCTCCTTCTCCTGCCCCATGGAAGCCCATACGTCAGTATAGAGCACGTCTGCATCTTCTATAGCCTCTGAAACATCTGAAGTTACAGACAAAAGCCCGCTCTCCTTCCCCCATTTAACAAGCTTTGCATCAGGCTCATACCCTTCCGGACAAGCCACGGTGAGATTCATGCCTGTTTTTACTGCGCCGACAATCAGGCTGTTTGCCATGTTGTTGCCGTCGCCTATAAACGCCATCTTGAGGCCCTTGAACGTACCCTTATATTCTCTTATCGTCATGAGATCGGCGAGCACCTGGCAGGGATGGCAATAGTCGGTGAGGCCGTTTATTACGGGAACCGAGCCGTACTTAGCAAAGTCTTCTACTTCCTGCTGGGCAAACGTGCGTATCATAATGCCGTCGAGATACCGCGACAGAACGCGCGCAGTATCCTGCACCGGTTCGCCCCTGCCTATCTGAAGATCGTTGCTCGACAAAAAGAGCGCATAGCCGCCCAGTTCATAAATACCTGCTTCAAACGAAACCCTCGTCCTTGTTGACGCCTTCTGGAATATCATGCCGAGCTTTTTACCCTTGAGATAATCCTTCTGAATGCCGTTGTTGCGTTCGAATTTGAGCTGATCGGCAAGGTTGAGTACAGATAAGATATCCTCCCTTGAAAGATCGCCGAGTTTAAGTAAATGTTTCATCCGCTTATAACCTCGCTTAAAATTTTGATTGCAAAGTCGATCTCGGCTTTGCCTATGATAAGGGGCGGCAGAAGGCGCACTTTTGAATGTGCCGTGAGCACCAGAAGCCCCTTGCTTATACACTTTTTTGCTATCTCCGCGGCGGGCTTTTCCGTCTTTATGCCTATCATAAGCCCCATGCCGGTGACCTCTTCCACGCCATCGATCTTTTTGAGCTCCGACATGAGATATTCACCCTTTTTGCGGACGTCAGACAAAAGTTTTTCGTCGATCCTGCTTATTACGCTGCACGCGCCGGCGCAAACAACGGGATTACCGCCGAAAGTAGAGCCATGGTCGCCGAAGCCGAACACGGCTTTACACTTATCAAAGAGCATGCACGCGCCTATGGGCAAGCCGCCGCCCAACCCTTTTGCTGTAGTTACAATGTCGGGCGAAATTCCGTAAGCCTGGTAGGCATACATATATCCCGTCCTGCCGTTGCCCGTCTGCACCTCGTCGCAGATAAGCAGAATATCGCGCTCGCGGCACAACTTTCCCAGCCCCTGCACAAAGGACTTGTCGAGCACGTTCACACCGCTCTCGCCCTGTATGCATTCTATCATAACGGCGCAGGTGTCCTCGGTAATGCAACTTTCAACACCTTCGAGCGTGGGATCGGCATACACAAAGCCCGCCGGGAATGGACCATAATATTTATGGAATTCCTCCTGCCCGGTGGCGGCAAGCGTCGCAATCGTTCTTCCATGGAAGGAATTCTTTAATGTAATTATCTCTTTGCGAGCCGCGCCGTGTTTTAACTCCCCGTATTTGCGCGCCGCCTTTATGGCGCACTCGTTGGCCTCAGCGCCGCTGTTACCGAAAAACACTTTCTTTGCGCCGGTTTTTTCGCACATCAACCTTGCAAGCTGCGCCTGCGGTTCGGTGTAAAACAAGTTGGATGTGTGCTGGACTTTATTGAGCTGTTCTATTACCGCGCTCTTCCATTCTCCGTCGTTCACGCCGAATATGTCGACGGCTATGCCGCTGCCGAAATCGACATATTCCTTGTCGTCGTAGTCATACAGCCTGCACCCATTACCCTCTTTGAAGGCGACGGGAAAGCGGGCGTATGTGCCTGCGACATACTCTTTATCTTCATCTATAATAAATTTTCCGTCCATCTTCTCTCCGAAATTTTATGCGGCGATATATTCATGCCGCCAAATATTAAAAGAAAGACTGATTTAAAATAATAAATCAGTCAACTGTAAAACATTGTGCCGCTGCCTTCTTCCGACAGGATTTCCACCAAAATGGAATGGTAAACCCTTCCGTCGGTTATGAACACTTTGTTCACTCCGCGGCGGATGGCCTCTCTGCAGCAATCTATTTTTGGAATCATTCCTCCAGATATTATACCCTGTTTTACGAGCGCGGGAATATCTGAAACGTAAACCTTTTTTATGAGACTGTCGGGATCGTCCCTGTTTTCAAGCAAACCCTTTATATCCGTCATCAAAATGAGGCTCTCGGCCCCGAGCGCGCCGGCTATCGCAGCGGCGGCAGTATCTGCATTGACGTTGTAAATATGCCCCTCGTCGTCGAAGCCGATCGGTGAAATTATGGGCACATAGCCGAGACTGAGCACGTCGCCTATCACACAGGCGTCGACGCCCACTATTTTACCCACATAGCCGAGCTCTTCAGACATCTTTTCACATTTTAACATGTGACCGTCCTCGCCGCACAACCCTATCGCCTTGCCGCCAGCCGCACACAAAAGATCTACCAAAGATTTGTTTACCTTTCCGGCAAGCGCCATACGGGCAATCTCAACAGTCTCCTCGTCGGTATAGCGAAGACCATTTATAAATTTGGGAGTTATTCCCATCTTTTTTGAAATATCAGATATCTCAGGCCCGCCTCCGTGAACGAGCACTACCTTTATGCCTAGGGCACTTAGCACCGCTACGTCGTTCATGACTGCAAATTTGAGCTTGGAATCGGTCATTGCGTTGCCGCCGTATTTTATGACTATAATCTTGTTATAGTATTTCTTTATATACGGCAGAGCCTCAACCAAAAACTCAGCCTGTTCCTGTTTATCCATTAAAATCTCCGATAATCTTAATATAAACTGCTCTATTTCAGAACTTTATGCCACACATAGCACTATGGAATCAGGTGCGATAATCGCCGTTGATTTTAACATAGTCGTATGTAAGATCGCACCCCCAGGCTGAGGCTTTATTCACACCCAGCTTGAGATCGATATTGATCTCGACCTCGTCGCGCGAGAGAACGGCTTTTGCAAATTCCTCGTCAAAAGCAACACCCCTTCCATTCTCGCAGACGGGCAAAATTCCCTCCGCAGAGCGGAAGTTGACGTCGATCTTGTCAACGTCGACAGGCTCCCCGGCATAGCCTATGGCGCAGAGTACCCTGCCCCAGTTGGCGTCGGCACCGAACATGGCGGCCTTTACCAGGGATGACTTTATTACCGATCTCGCAACGCTCCTCGCCATCTTCGCTGACTTTGCGCCGCGTACATTACACTCGATCAGCTTCGTAGCGCCTTCGCCGTCCTTGGCTATCATCTTAGACAGCTTTACAGTACAATAATGTAGCGCCCTTTTAAACGCGCTGTAGTCATGCCCGACCGCGCATATTTCATCGTTGCACGCAAGACCGTTTGCAAGTATGCAACAGGTATCGTTCGTCGACTGATCCCCGTCAATGCTCACCATATTGAAAGAAGTTTTCACATCGTCGGAGAGCGCCTTCTGCAACATTGCCGAAGATATGTTAACGTCGGTCGTGATAAATATCAGCGTGGTAGCCATATTAGGGCAGATCATTCCCACACCCTTTGCTATGGCGCCTATGCGGCAGAGCTTTCCGCCGAGTTCAAATTCGACGGCGACAGACTTGGGAACCGTATCGGTAGTCATGATAGCCTCGGCGGCGCAATCGCTGTTTTTACCGAGAGACGAATAGAGTTCGCCGATATGTTCGGCCATCGGAGCAATATCGAGCGGCAGACCTATGACGCCCGTCGAAGCTACTATCACGTCAGAGGATGCAATGCCTGAAACCTGAGCAACCAGCGCGCACATCTCTTCGGCCACCTTTTCGCCGTCTCTGTTGCAGGTGTTGGCATTGCCGCTGTTACATATCACCGCCTGCGCCACGCCGTCTGCAATGTTGCGTTTTGTAACGACTACAGGCGCACCTTTTACAAGATTCTGCGTGAACACTCCTGCCGCCGCACATGACACGTCGCTGACAATGAGCGCAAAATCTTTTTTGTCCTTATTTTTTCTTATGCCGCAGTGAATGCCTGCGGCCTTAAACCCGAGCGGAGCACATACACCGCCGCCGGTTTCGCGCAAAAATTTCATAATTCAAACAAATAAACTGATTTATCTATACGCAGAGCATCTGATCGTATCAATTATATATCAAAAACTCCGCGCCGTCAATCGACTTTTAAATATTAATCAAAAACTATTCAAAAGCCCGCCTGCCTGCATATGAATGCACGCAATAAAATGGAAAAAACTTATATGAGCGAATAAGTTTCGTCAAGGCCCAACATTATGTTCATATTCTGAACTGCCGCGCCCGAGGCGCCCTTGCCAAGATTGTCGAACACGCTGCACAGAAGAATCATGTCGTCGTTGCCGCACACATAAATTTTAAGATAGTTGGTACCCGCAAGTTCATTTGCAGCAAGATAGGCGGGCAGTTCATCTTTTTGCGCCACTTTTATGAAGTTATGTGACGCGTAGTACTTTGCAAAATATTCTCTTATATCATCCGGACACAAACTTTTAAGCAGGAGATTTTTATAAAGAGGAACAGTAACACACATGCCGCAATAAAAATCTGCAACTATGGGGTTGAATATAGGCGCATGCGAAAGATCACATTCCTTTACCATTTCCGGCAAATGTTTGTGCGAGAGCGAGAGCGAATACTGCCTTGGCGAATCGAGTGCAATATCCCTCCCGGCTGTTTCATACTCGGCTATCATCTTTTTACCTCCGCCCGAATAGCCGGTCACAGAATGCGCGGTAAGCGGATAATCGGAACCAATGATGCCCCCCTTAACAAGTGGGGCCACGAGCGTAATAAACCCCGTGGCATGGCATCCGGGATTTGACACACGCTTTGAAGCAGCTATCAGCGCCCTTCTTCCGGCTGAAATTTCAGGCAGACCGTACACCCAGCCCTCGGCAGTGCGATGGGCGGTAGACGCGTCGATCACACGCGCAGCGGGATTGCTGATGAGCGATACACTCTCCCTTGCGGCAGCATCGGGAAGACACAAAAAACTTATGTCCGCCTCGTTAAGGCACTCTTTTCGGGCGTTGACGTCCTTGCGCTTCTCTTCGGACAGAGTTATTAAATTTATATCGTTGCGGCGTTGCAACCGCTCATAAATTTGCAGGCCGGTAGTTCCTTCCCGCCCGTCAATAAATACGTTAAACATCTGTATCTGTCACAGCGCCGCGCCGTAATGTAACGGCGCGGCGCGCTTATTTTTTACTTTAATTTCTTTTCGTCCAGAAGAGCCTTTATCTTTATAGGCAGACCGAACAGATTGATAAAGCCCGCCGAATCTGTCTGGTCGTAGCAATGATCCTCGCCGAAAGTCGCAATATCTTCGCTGTAGAGCGAGTTGGACGACTTGATCCCTGCAGGGATTATATTGCCCTTATAGATACGAAGCTTTACATCGCCCGTTACATTTTCCTGCGTCTTGTCGACGAAGGCGTCGAGCGCCTCCCTTAAAGGCGTAAACCACTGTCCGTCATACACCATTTCACCGTATTTTATGGCGATGATCTGCTTATAATGCGCCGTTGCCTTGTCGAGACAGATCGATTCCAGCAGCTCATGCGCGGTATAAAGTATGGTGCCGCCCGGCGTTTCATAAACTCCGCGGCTCTTCATGCCGACGAGACGGTTTTCAACCATGTCGATGATACCTACGCCGTTCTCGCCTCCCACTTTGTTGAGCTTTTCTATGAGAGAAACGCTGTCAAGCTCCTGCCCGTCAATCGCTGTGGGTATACCCTTCTCAAAATGAATAGTGATATAAGTGCTCTTATCAGGCGCCTTCCAGGGCGATACGCCAAGTTCGAGTATCTTGTCGTACTGCGGCTCGTTGGCAGGATCCTCCAGATCAAGCCCCTCATGCGAAAGATGCCACAGGTTTTTATCTTTGGAGTAATTTGTCTCCCTGTTTATCTTGAGGGGAACGTTGTGCGCTTCGGCATAATCGATCTCCTCGTCGCGGCTCTTTATGTCCCATATACGCCAGGGTGCGATAATAGGCATCTCAGGCGCGAACGCCTTTATGGAAAGCTCAAAACGCACCTGGTCGTTACCCTTGCCCGTGCAACCGTGGCAGATCGCGTCGGCACCTTCTTTTTTTGCTATCTCCACTATTCTCTTGGCAATTACGGGGCGGGCAAACGACGTGCCCAGAAGGTACTTGTTTTCGTACACCGCACCGGCCTTCATCGTGGGATAAATATAATCTTCTATGAACTCCTTGCGCAAATCTTCAATATAGAGTTTTGACGCGCCGGTCTTTAAAGCCTTTTCCTCCAGCCCTTCAAGCTCAGACTCCTGCCCTACGTCGGCCGAAACGGCGATAACTTCACAGTTATCATAATGCTCCTTGAGCCAGGGAATGATTATCGAGGTATCAAGTCCGCCTGAATATGCAAGAACAACTTTTTTAATCTTCTTATCCATTATCTTCTCATCCGATATTCTTATTTGAAGCCCACTTTTTGCTTCATCCCGCAAATTATACAATACACAGGCCTTTCAAGTCAAGCGATTATAGTGAATATTTAAAAATTTTTTCATTAATATTTGCATAAATATGCACAAATTATTAAAATATACCGAATTTATGTATATTTATGCGTTTATAGGAAAATAAATACAGACCGCGTATACACACCGTTTAAAAAAGCCGTGCGCAACAAAACAAAAACATTAATACAGCTTTACCAGAAAAGCATAATTTCTAAGCTGTCTTCTCAAAAGCTTCCAGTCGGGGATATAATGCGAGACAAGCGCCCAAAAAGATCCGGAATGATCATGGAATACAGTATGGCACAACTCGTGCACGATCACGTAGTCCTGCAGAGTTTGCGGGAGCATTAAAAGTTTGAAGTTGAACGTAACATTGCAATTTGAATCGCAGCATCCCCACATGCTCCTGTATGCCCGGAAGGAAACGGCCGACGCCTTAAGGCCGCAAGCGCTCTCTATTGTTTTAAACCGCTCCAAAAACTGACCGCCCAAACTTGAAACATATGCGGTCCTGAAGCCGCGCACTCCGGTGACGTGCACGCCTTTCCCGTCGATATAGTTTCTCGTTCCCATATAAACGGGCACAATCGCGCCGCCGACATACGCCTCGCGATACTCTTTAATATCCTGCGATGAAAGGCAGTTGGCGCGATTGAACGCCATCACCCTCTCTATCCAGCTGCGCTTTTCGCACAGCACGCGCTCGACGTCCTTCACCGTGGCCCGCAAAGGTGCGCGTACCACAACACAATTCTCTTCCGTAATCTTTATGGCGATAGTTTTACGGTTGCTTTTTATCAAAGTGTATTCATACCCATCCATATTTCAACACCGCGCTACTTTAACCCGGACGCAGACTTGCAAAATCCAAAACAAAACCACTAGTAAACTAGTGGTTTGCACAGCCCCTA
>DVHB01000120.1 GCA_018712405.1 Candidatus Coproplasma stercoripullorum | reverse complement strand
TGGCATGGCGCAGTATTTTTTGCACATTATCATTGCACGTTATTTGTGTTTAAGTATTTTTCCCGCAATTCGCGAAACAACGCTCTCCATTATCAACCCCACGATCCATGCGCCAAGCGCCAGCAGGTAGCACAGAAAAATACCTTCAAGCTCTGTGGGGTTGGGCGTCGATTGGTTTATTGCCGCCAGTATAAACAGGGCGATAGTGGCGAGCGGAAGCAGTGAACCGAGCACGCGCCTTATCCAGAAAATTATATTATAAAGCAGTTCAAGCGGTCGTATGGCATACAGGTTGGTAAAACTTTCCCTATCCCTGTAAAAACTCAGCCATACAATTACAGAAGTGCGCGTATTTGTGTGCGGAGTTATGTACACTTTATTGCCCACGATTTCTCCCGTGTAAGAAGTTTCGGTAGTGGTAGTGGTCTCCTCCTCGGCGTCGTACGCCGTCCAGCCGAATCGCTGCACATTTCTTACAATGCGTTTCCATCCAAATGGCTTTACGCGCAATACTTTTGTCTTTCTCATATCCTCCTCCTTTGTTAAAAATATCCCAAAATGGGATATTTTTATTATACCGAATTGGCATAATTAAGTCAAACGCTATTTAATAAAAAATGCAGAAAAGGGAGTATAAATTATGCGATTGCGCGAATTACGCCGAAAGCGGCACGTTTCACAGGTAAAGCTTGCCATTGACCTCGACCTCAGCCAGAACAGTATCAGCCGCTATGAAAACGGGGAGCGTGAGGCCGATTATGTAACGCTAATAAAAATTGCAGACTATTTCGACGTTTCGATCGACTACCTGCTGGAGCGGACGGATAATCCTAAAATGAATAAATAAAAGAGCTACGGCCCTGTTGCCGCAGCTCTTTGGTTATATGTTATTCAAATCAGATCCTGTCGCACACAAGCTGCGCCATCTCGCTGCCCTTAACGCGCGTGCAGCCTTCGCTCATTATGTCGGCCGTTCTGTAGCCCTCGTCGAGCACCTTTTCAATCGCCGCAACTATCGCGTCGTATTCCCTGGTCAGGCCGAAGCTGTCGCGCAGCATCATGCCGGCGGCAAGAATGGTGGCGATGGGGTTGGCTATGTCCTGCCCCGCAATGTCGGGCGCCGAGCCGTGTATCGGCTCGTACAGTCCGCACTTTGTATCGCCGAGTGAGGAGGAGGCGAGCATGCCGATAGAGCCCGTCACCTGCGCCGCCTCGTCGGAGAGTATGTCGCCGAAGATGTTCGAGGTCACCACCACGTCGAACTGGGCGGGGTTTTTAACTATCTGCATGGCCATGTTGTCGACGAGCACGTCGCTGACCTCTATCTCGGGGTAGTGCTTTGCGGCGTATTCGTGCACCGTCTTTCTCCACAGGCGCGAGCTCTCCAAAACGTTGGCCTTGTCTACGGAAACGAGCTTTTTGCTGCGCTTTGAAGCAAGTTCGCAGGCTATTTTGGTGATCCTCTCTATCTCGGGCACGGAATACTTTTCGGTGTCCCAGGCAAACTCGGCGCCGTTCTCTTCGCCCCTGCCGCGCTCGCCGAAGTATATGCCGCCGATGAGCTCGCGTACGATTATTATCTCAACGCCGTCTTTTACAAGCTCATACTTTAAGGGCGAGGCATGTGCAAGGCTCTTCCACAGCTTTGCGGGGCGGATATTTGAATAAAGCCCCATGGCCTTGCGTATGCCGAGGAGTCCCTTTTCGGGGCGCTTGTCGCCGGGGAGATTGTCCCACTTATAGCCGCCCACCGCGCCTAAAAGTACGGAGTCGGAGGCAAGGCACTTTTTTACGGTGAAATCGGGAAGAGGGGTGCCGTAGTTATCTATCGCCACGCCGCCTATGGGCAGCTCTTCAAAATTGAAGGCGTGGCCGAACTTTTCGCCGATTTTGTTCAAAACTTTAATTGCGCCCGCGCATATCTCGGGCCCTATCCCGTCGCCCGAAAGCACGGCTATGTTATAGTTCATATTCGTATCCCCTTTTTATGGTGTAATGGTTGCGGCGCGGCGGCAACTGCCGCCGCGCCGCGATCAAATTGTCTGTTCAAATTTATTTTTGTGTTTTTGTGATATGCGGGAGTAAGCCGCCATCTTTTATTATCTCCTGGATAAAAGGAGGGAAGGGTTCCGCGGTGAAGGTCTTGCCGGTAGTTTCATTTTTGATGATGCCCTCGCCGAGGTCGCAGCTCACAATATCGCCCGCGCTTATTTCCTTAACAGCTTCGGGACACTCTAAAATGGGCAACCCTATGTTTATGGAGTTGCGGTAGAATATGCGCGCGAAGCTGTTTGCTATCACCAGGCTGACCCCGCTCGCCTTTATGGCAATCGGCGCATGCTCGCGCGAGGAGCCGCAGCCGAAGTTGTCGCCCGCCACTATGATGTCGCCCGCCTTCACTTTCTTAATAAAGTCAGGGTCTATATCTTCCATGCAGTGGCCGGCAAGCTCAGTCTCTGAGGTGGTGTTGAGATATCTCGCGGGAATTATAACGTCTGTGTCGACGTCGTTACCGTATTTAAAAACTCTGCCTTGAACTTTCATTATTTTCGTCCTTAAATTTTTATCTTCCGGTGAAATAGTGGGGCGGGAATAAGGCGCAACCGCGCCGCCGTGCCCTTATATTTCATCAGGCGTGGCAAGTTTTCCTGCCACTGCGCTTGCCGCCGCCACATACGGCGATGCGAGGTATACTTCGCTCGTAACATGTCCCATTCTGCCCACAAAGTTGCGGTTGGTGGTGGAAACGCACCTTTCGCCCTCGGCAAGAATGCCCATATGTCCGCCCAGGCAGGGGCCGCAGGTGGGGGTGGATACTATCGCGCCCGCCTTTATAAAGGTCTCAACCAGCCCCTCTTTCACCGCCTGAAGATAAACTTCGTTGGTGGCGGGGATGATTATAGTGCGTACATTTTTTGCGACGTGTTTTCCCTTCAGAACATGCGCGGCCGCGCGCAGGTCGGATATCCTGCCGTTCGTGCAGCTGCCTATCACCACCTGGTCTATCTCTATATCGCCCCATTCCTCGGGCGTCTTGGTGTTTTCGGGCAGGTGGGGGAAGGAGACGGTCGGCTTCAAAGCCGAGAGGTCTATCTCGTATTCCTCGTCATACTCGGCGTCGTCGTCTGCCATGTAAATTTTCGGGCTTCGCTTGAACCTTCCGTTCATGTACTCCAGCGTCTGCGCGTCCACAGGGAATATGCCGTTCTTTGCGCCCGCCTCTATGGCCATGTTGCATATGGTGAACCTGTCGTCCATCGAAAGGTGCTTCACGCCGTCGCCGTAGAACTCCATCGATTTATACAGCGCGCCGTCGACGCCTATCATGCCTATGATGTGCAGAATGAGGTCTTTGCCGCACACATTTTTGGAAAGTCTTCCTTTCAGAACAAATTTTATTGCGGATGGCACCTTGAACCAGCACTCGCCCGTCATCATGCCTGCCGCCATGTCGGTGGAGCCCACGCCTGTAGAAAAGGCGCCAAGCGCTCCGTATGTGCAGGTGTGGCTGTCGGCGCCGATTATAAGGTCGCCCGCGCCCACAAGGCCCTGCTCGGGCAGCAGCGCGTGTTCAATGCCCATAGTGCCCACGTCGAAAAAGTTTTCCAGGTTTTGTTCGCATGCAAACTCGCGGCACAGCTTGCACTGCTGCGCGCTCTTTATATCTTTGTTGGGGGCAAAGTGATCCATGACGAGGGCAACCTTCTCCCTGTCGGCAACCGCCTTTGCGCCCGCCTTTTTAAATTCTTTAATGGCTACGGGGCCTGTAATATCGTTGGCGAGCACCATATCGAGCTTTGCGTTTATGAGCTGGCCGGCCTTTACTTCTTCAAGTCCCGCATGCGCCGCAAGGATTTTTTGCGACATTGTCATCGGCATAGTTTTATCTCCTTAAAAGTACTCGGCGCGGCGGGCAATGCCCGCCGCTGCCGGATACTGTAAAAATTAAAGTTATATTTACAAAACCGCAGTAAAGTATGCAATATTACAAATAAAACTATGCAAATATATGTGCACAAACCAATAGTTATATGCTTTGTTTTATTTGCAATGTTTTATATGCATTTATGCCTGGGCTTCGCCCAGTTCATCGTCGAAAAGCGAGTTTTTGCTGAAATCCAGAACGACGCTTCCGCGCTCAGCTCTTGCTTTTATCGATTTTCCGCTCGAAGAGTGGTTGTTTTTGCCGCTCACGGCCGCGCCTTTGAGCGAGATGGTGTAGTCGCTCTCGGCCCCGACCATGCTTGCGGCGATATTGCCTTCGTCAGAATTGAGCAACGCAAAATCGCATGCGGAGTTGCACAGGCCTATGTTGCCCTTCTTTATGCGGCATTCCGCTTTTTTGCAGAAGGTCTTGTCGAACTCTACTCTGCCGTCTGCGGCCGTCGCGTTTGCAAGGTTTTTAACCGTTATGCCGTCGGCGCAAACGTCAAGTTCGTCAGCCTTTATCGTTAGATTTTCAAATGTGGAGTTATAGACTTCTGCCTTCAGCTGTTTGCCGCCCAATTGTACGTCACCATAGATGCCGCCGTCGATCTTTATGTTTCCCTTAAGGATGTTCACGTTCATGCCAGGCACGGCGCATTCGGGTACGTGCACGATTATCGTCGTGCGCTTCAGGTTCCAGAAGGGTCCTTTGAGCTGACGCATTGTCACGGTTCCGTCGTTTTCCGCAAAGTGCGGGAAAAAATTTTTTGAGTGCTTTATGTAAAGTTTGTCGCCCTCGCTTGCGACAACGGCAACTTCGGCGCAGAATGCGCTTATATCTATCTTAACGACATCCGCCTTTGCTCGGTAGGCGGCAAATTTCTTTATATTCATTTATTGTATTATCTCCTTTAAGTACGGGGGGCCCGCCCCGGCAGGGAAGTTTGCCTTCCCTTGATTTTAGGGGAACTTGCGCCGCGCACTCTCCTGCGCGCGCCCTGTGTGCTGTGGCTCTGCCGCCAGGCTGAACTGTATTTTTCCGCCTGCTGTAAAATTTACTGTCGCTCTGATTTTCCCCTGCGGCGTACGGCAAAACTGCCGCACATCTGCGCCCCGCACCGGAAAATTCTGTGCGCGCGCTTGAGTGTAAAGGAGCCTTAAAATTCAACTGTTGCAATATAGCTGCTACTATATTTTATAATACACGGCCGTCACGGTCAATGTATTTTTATAAATTGATAAAAAATTAACGCAATTTAACAAAATTAACAGCATTTTTCGCCCGCGGCGGGTAAATCTGAGCCCGCCGCGGGCCGTTTTGTTAATTATTTTCACCTAAAATAGGCTTTTACATATAATATATGCGCCATATCCTGGCTTTATTTTTTGAAAATCGCGCCCTCCGAGGCGGAGGTAACGCTCGCGCGGTAGCGCGCCAGATACCCGTCAACAGGTTTTACAAGCGGTTTGAAGTTTTCTCTGCGCCTTGCGATCTCCTCGTCGCTCACGCGCAGGTTTATGGCGCAGTTTTCAATGTCGATATCTATGATGTCGCCGTCTTTAACAAGGCCTATAAGTCCGCCGGCCGCAGCTTCGGGACAAACGTGTCCTATTGCCGCGCCGCGCGTCGCGCCCGAAAATCTTCCGTCGGTTATGAGCGCGCAGTCCGCGCCCAGCCCCGCGCCCACAATGGCGGAGGTGGGTGTGAGCATCTCGCGCATGCCGGGGCCGCCCACGGGGCCCTCATAGCGGATGACTACGACGTCGCCTTTCACAATCTTACCCGAGGATATGGCCTGCATGGCCTCTTCCTCGCTGTCAAAGCACTTTGCGGGACCGCTGTGCTTATACATTCTGGGGTCGACGGCAGATTTTTTGACTACCGAACCTTCCTCGGCCAGGTTGCCCTTGAGTATCACAAGCCCGCCCGTCTTTGAGTAGGGGTCGGCCACGGTGCGGATTATATCTTTGTCGAGTATCTTTGCGTCAGCAACAGTTTCGGCAAGCGTCTTGCTGCCGACGGTCTGCACCGAACCGTCCAGAAGGCCGTTATCCAACAGCTCCTTCATGACGGCGGAGATGCCTCCCGCTTCGTTGAGCTCTTCGATGTAGTGTTCTCCCGCAGGCGCAAGGCGGCACAGATTGGGCGTTCTGGCCGAGATCTCGTTCATTATGTCTATCGAAACTTTATCCTTAAGGCGCGCCTCGTTTGCTATCGCCAGAAGGTGCAGCACGGAGTTGGTGGAGGCGCCTATAGCCATATCCACAGTCTCGGCATTCTTGAATGCCGCCGCGGTCATTATGTCGGAGGGGCGCACGCCCTTTTCAAGCAGCTTCATCACGGCTTCGCCCGTCTCCTTTGCAAGCGCCAGACGCTGCGAATATACTGCGGGTATCGTGCCGTTGCCGGGGAGCGCCATGCCGAGCGCTTCGCACAGGCAGTTCATTGAGTTTGCTGTGAACATGCCGCTGCACGAGCCGCATGTGGGGCAGGCGCCGCATTCAAAGGCCTTGAGCGTGTCGCCGTCTATCTTGCCCGCGTTGTATGCGCCCACCTCCTCGAACATGGTCGAAAGGGAGGTCTTTTTGCCGCGCACGTGCCCTGCGAGCATAGGTCCGCCCGAAACGAATATCGATGGTATGTTCACTCTGGCCGCGGCCATCAGCATGCCGGGTATAATTTTGTCGCAGTTGCCGATGAATATTGCCGCCTGGAAAGCGTGCGCGCGGATAAGTATCTCCGCGCTGTCGGCAATTATTTCGCGGGAGGGGAGGGAGTACCTCATGCCCGCGTGTCCCATGGCGATGCCGTCGCACACGCCTATGGATGGCACTATCACCGGTTTTCCGCCCGCGGCTATAACGCCCTCGGCAGCCGCGCGGGCAACTTCGTTTAATTGCATGTGCCCGGGTATTATCTCGCTCTGTGCGCAGATTATGCCCACGAGTGGTTTTTTCATCTCGGAATCAGTCCAGCCGAGTGCCCTTAAGAGCGAGCGCTGCGAGCTCATATCGGTGGAAGTTGAAAATATATTTTGCATAAATAACTCCGTGTGTAGAATTATAATATTTCGTTTGCAGGCTCTGTTGCGGAATAGATCATTTTGAATTCTATCCCCCTTTAATTCCCCCTTAAGCAAAGGGGGACGAGTGGTCGCGTAAAGTTTCTTCGCTTCTATATGGCTATGTTATATATTCAAAACAAATGGATTCTTTAAAATAAATAACATGCGCAAGGCGAATTTAGTTCGCCGCTTACGCGCGGTCGCCTCGTAACCTCGTTGGTCGGCTCCGCAACGCCTCACGCTAATGCTCGGCATGTTGCGGTCTCTCCGCGGCACACG
>DVHB01000119.1 GCA_018712405.1 Candidatus Coproplasma stercoripullorum | reverse complement strand
CAAATAGGGTCTTTCTGCGCAAGGAAACCTTGCTTGAAACGTTTATTTGTTTTAAATTTTGTTGTAGGGATACCCTGCTTGCGCAGAGTAATTATTATAAAACGAGCCCACCCGCGGTGCGGGTGGGCTCTTTCATTGTTATTCAAATTTCGTGAACTTAATTTATCTTCTTATTTCAAAGTCCTGGTTCATCAGTTTTATGATGGAGTCTACGTCGTCGGTTATGTTGAAGTCTCCGTGCATGGTGTGTTTCATTACAGAGCTTGCCACGGCAAAGTTTACGATGTCCTGCGGTTCCATGCCCGCCATCATGGCGTAAAACAGTCCGCTGGCAAAGGCGTCGCCGCCGCCCACGCGGTCTAAAATGGTGAAGCGGAAAGTCTTGCTTTCATATGTCTTTCCGTCGTACCACAAGAAGGCCTTCAGCGAATTTTCGCTGCCAGAGTGTACATAGCGCACAGTGCGGCCGATGGCCTTGAAGTTCCACTTTTCATGCAGCGCCCTGAACACCCTGTCCTGTTCGTCAAAGGTGGGCGTCATGCTCATGCCCTCCTTTATGTCCTTGCCGTCGGGTCCTATGAGGTTTATCGGCTCTATGCCTATGAGCACGTCGATATACGGCATGTATTGCGTAAGGCAGTCGCGCGCCTCCTGGAATCCCCACAGCGCCGAGCGGAAGTTGCAGTCAAAGCTGACCGTCATCCCCAGCTCTTTCGCCGCCTTTAATGCGTACAGCGTAAGGTCGCGGCAGTTTGTTGAAAGGGCAGGGGTGATGCCGCTCGTGTGCAGCCAAGTGTAGCCCTTGAACTTTTCTTTAAAGTCTATGGTCGAATAGTCGTACTTTGCAAAGGCGGAATTTGCCCTGTCGTAAGTTACCTTTGAAGAGCGCACGCCGAAGCCCTCTTCCAGGTAATAAAGGCCCATTCTGCCGTCCTTTGCGCGTATACAGGGCGAGCAGTGCACGTCGTTTGCGCGCAAAAAGCGGATAGACGCCTTGCCTATCGAGCTGTCGGGCACGACGGTGAAATATGAGGAGTCTATGCCGAGGTTGGAAAGCGAAACGGCCACGTTGGCTTCCGCTCCGCCATAGGTCACGATAAACTGATTCGCCATTCTTATCTTTTCGTAGTTGGGCGGCGCCAACCTTAACAGAAGTTCGCCAAAAGTTATAAAGCGTTCTCCGAATTTTTCTGCCATAATTTTCCCCCTAAAGTTTACTATAGCCGAGTGTAAAGGACTTTAACGCGGCAGACGCCGTGATATTGCCCGATTAAAATGCTGCCCAAGCTGTCGGTACTCGGCTAACGCCATTATAACATCTGTTTTTACGTTTGTACATACCTAATCGATAAATAATTTTCGGCAATTTGTAAATTATTTGCAAAATATCGCGCGCTATGATAAAATATTTTCATGAAACTTAAGATAGAAGTTGCCTCAGAGGCAGACGGGAAGGAGTTCGGCGGAACGCAGATAATGGAAGTTTCCCGCGGTGAATTTGTCCTTGACGAAATTTTTAAACTCAACTTTTTCCGCATAATCATCGACGATATTATAGGCGACGCGCTCTGTTTCCGCCTCATGGAAGGGTCCGACGCTCACTATTTCGTTCTTGAGGGCGCCGGTGATACTGCCGTTTTCGAGCGGGAAACGCCCGTGGAAAACGATTATTTTAAATTTACATTGATATAGCGGCGGTGTCGCGCTTATGAGCGAAGAAGATTTAAAAAAATTTGTGCGGTCTCTCGAAGGCGCCGTGTGCGATTATCCGTTTGAGGACGATTTGAAACGTTTGTGATGCGCCACGGTGCGGGCGGCAAATGGTTCGGTGTGTATATCTCTGCTCCGGCGGAAAGTCTTCTGCGCGGCTGCGACGGAGAAAAACGCGCCGCCCTGATGCGCTGTTTCGGCGGAAAAAAGCGGGTTTTTGTCGTATGTTTAAAGTGCGACCCGGAACTTTCGTACATGCTTCAGCAGAATTATGCCGGTATTGTTCCGGCGTATCATATGAATAAACGGCATTGGATATCCATAATACCGTGCGCAGATGTGCCTGACAGTCAGGCGGAGCAGTTGATAACGCTCAGTTACGACATTACCGCGGCGCGTACAGGCGGTATGCGCAAAAGCAAGGAGACCTGAAAAATGTACAGACCGAAAATAGTTTCCGTCGATACAAATACTGTGTCTTACGGCGATATCGATTTCTCGCCGGTGGAGGCGCTGGGCGACGTTTCGTTTTACGGCGTCTTAACGCCCGAAGAGCTGGAGGAGGCGGCAAAGGACGCCGACTTCCTGCTCGTCAACAAGGCCGAAGTCACGCGCGCGCTCGTTGAAAAGTGTCCCCGCCTGAAGTATGTGGGCACCTATTCAACGGGCTTCAACAATGTAGATATTGCCGCCCTGAAAGAAAGACGCATAGTTGCGAGCAACGTGCCCGGCTACTCCACAAATGCCGTCTGTCAGCACGTGTTTTCGCTCATGCTCATGTTTGCCGGCAAAACCGATATATATTCAGCCTCGGTCGCAGAGGGGGACTGGATAAAGAGCGGCACTTTCTGCTACTTTCCGTGGGCGATGACGGAAATTTGCGGCAAGACATTGGGCATATACGGCTTCGGCAGCATAGGCAGGGCGGTGGCGCGCGCGGCCGAGGGCTTCGGTATGAACGTTATAGTGCATACCCGGTCCGTTCCCGAAGATTGTCCGTACGAGCTTGTCGGCCGGGACGAGATATTTTCCCGCAGCGACTTTTTATCTTTCCACTGCCCGCTGAACGGGCAGACGGCAAATATAATAAACGCGCGCACCCTCGCGCTCATGAAGCCCACTGCGGTCATAATCAATACAGCCCGCGGTGCGCTTGCCGACGAGCAGGCGCTTGCCGACGCGCTTAACGCCGAACGCATTGCGGGGGCCTGCCTTGACGTGCTCTCTGCGGAGCCCATGCGTAAGGACTGTCCGCTCTTCGGAGCCAAAAACTGCATCATAACGCCTCATATAGCGTGGGGGCCGAAGGAGACGCGCACCCGCCTTGTGGGCATCGTTGCGGATAACATAAGGGCGTTTTTGAGCGGCAAACCTCAGAATGTAATAACAAAATAAGCAGTTCACGAAAATTCAGCGCGGTCCGCGCACAGATTTTTCCGTGTTCTGAGGAGTGAAGTTTTTCACAAATATAAAGTAAGCGGGGCGCGCAAGATTATCTTGCGCGCCCCGCCCCTATTAAAAGGAGGTATTGTTTAACATTTAAATAGTGTGATCCAAGTTATTTTACGCCTGTCCGCCCAGCACGCTGACGACTTCGGCAAGCCTGTATTCAATTGTGCCCAGGCTGTAGCTTACAGGCACGGTGAGGCGGAGCATCGTCGCCCTGTAAACGTTGTTGTCCTCGTCGCTCAATGTGTTGCCGTTTGAATCGGAGATGTTCACCGCCGCAAACCACGCCGTCTGCGTGGTGCCGTGCAACTCGCTCGCCGCCGTTATATACGCCGGATTGTAATATATATAGCTGTGTTCCTCGGTCTTCTGCGTGCCGTCTTCGCCGTTATCGGTGCTGTCGCCGTTTTCCTCTGCAGGAGGGATATCAAATTCCCCGTATGCCGAAGTGAGCGCGCTTATTATGTCGGCGTCGGCTTCAAGGTCGAGTTCGCCCTGCACGCCGCCCGTAACTCTGACGTTGAATACGCCGAAACTTGCAGGCGTAAACAGACTAAGCGTGGACGAAAAACTTTCAGAAAGGCTCATGCCGCGTATAGCGGTGTAGAGTGCGTTGTTGTCGAACAGCGTATAGCCCGTATTGTTCAGCCCGCCCACCGTGTATTCCTCCGGATCAGAGCGCTCGTCATCGGAATAATGTTCGGTGTAGGTGTATGTCGCCTTGGTGCAGTCGAAGTTGTAAAAAACTTCATAAGAATATTCAAACTGGCGGCACATGTCTTCGGGAGCGGCGGGGGCAAGCATTGCAGGGGAGGTAGTGTGTACCTCCTGTTTGCTGTACACGGGCTCAAGCGAATTTCTCGCCGAGCGGAAGTATGTCGTCGTTATCATGTAGTCCGAAAATTCCACGCTGTTTTCGGCGGTTGTTTCTGTATCGTCTCCGCCGAATACATATCTTCCGCTCACGCGCATTTCGGTCTCCAGCACATACAAAACTTCCTGCGTGCCGTCGGTTATCCTCTGCTGGTCCTCCTCGGGCATGGCGTTTATGTCGTTTGCCGTAAGCGTGTATTTTTCGTTGGTGTCCGTGCTCCAGTCAAAGTGTTTTGCGTAGAAAGTCGTCTTGAAGTAGTGGGCGTTATCGCCCTCGTCAAAGTTTTCGCTGTCGGTATAGTATTCCACGCGGTAGGCGGCGTTGCCGTTTTCAGGCTGCTCGAAGTTGAGTTCATATAACAGGACCTCGGCCGTGCGGTTTGCGTTCTCTTCGTCGTCGAGCACCGACGTGCGCTGTATGCCCTCGAAGGTGTCTATATACCAGTATGAGTCTACAGAGAGCGAGTTGGTCGCCGCGGCGCAGCCCGATGCGCCGACAAGGCAGGCGCAGGCGGCCGTTGCGACTATGATTTTTGCCGTTTTCTTCATATATTTTACCAAATTTTAAGAGTTTTAACTTGCGTTCCGGATTATAATCTTTGTTAAGTATAACACATTATTTGCCAATTGTAAAAACTTTTGCACTTAAAATACCGCTAAAATAATTAAAAATCCTCATTTGGTGTGCTATAATGGGTATATGAACCTCTCTGTGATAGCTCCCACGCTGAACGAGGCGCTCGGCGAGCTCGGAAAATATGTGAAAAATAACCAGGCCCTGGGCCGCCGCACGGTGATATTCTGCGAGGACAGGCTGACGCTCGTGGCCGAACGGGCCGTTTGCGCAGCGGTGGGAGGCACTTTCAGCGCCTCGGTATATACATTTGCGCGCTTCCTCTCGTCCGAGCGGACGGGGGAGGAGAAGATACTCTCCAGCCAGGGCTCGGCGATAGCAATACGAGGCATAACAGAGCGCAACAGGGAAAATCTGCGCTTATTTCGGCGGCTGTCCGCTTCGGCTGCAGCCCGCTCGCTGTACGATACGATTGCCCTCCTCTATTCCTCGGGCATCTCGCCCGAAGATATCGCCGCCGCGCCCGCGGGGGGCATGCTTTCAGATAAACTTAAAGATATAGCGCTCATCTACGGAGAATATACCGCCTTTTTAAAGGAGAGCGGCAGGCTGGACAGAAACGTGTATCTGCGCCTGCTTCCAGGTATAATTGAAAAGAGCGACAAAATAATAGGCGCCGACGTTGTTTTCCTTGGTTTTCAGGCGTTCACCGGCACAGTTTCGGAGTGTGTAAAGGCGTGCATGCGCACAGCCGCAAACTGTTGCGGCATATTCGTGGGCGGCGCGCCCGATATTTATGCCAACGAGGCGCCCGCTCAGTTCGACGGCTTTTCCTCGGGCCTCGGCGGCTGCCGCACGGTGACGGTGAAGTCCGGGCTCATTCCCGAGGCCGAGCGTATACGGCAGAACCTGTTCGACCCGCGCTGTTTCCACGAGGAGGGCGTATTTTCTCACAGGGTGCATGTGTTTGAGGCCGACACTCCCGAGCGCGAGCTTGAATTTATTGCGGCGTCTATAAAAAAATTTGTGACGGACGGAGGGGAGCGGTACTACAGGATATCTGTGATGCTCGCCGACGTGGACGGCTACCGTCCCGCGCTCGCGCGCGTTTTCTCGCAGTACAACATACCCTACTATGTGGACGAGCGCCGCTCGCTCTCGGAGCACCCCCTCGCCGCCTTTTTATGCGCCTATCTCGAGTGCGCCGCCGGCGGCTGCGCCCCTCAGGACGTCGACGCCGTTGTATCCAATTACCTCTTCGGCCTGTCGTTTAAAGAGAGGAGCACATACCGCAACTACGTTCTCCGCTGTGCAAATTACCGCGGCGGGGCAAGACGCGAGCCGCGCGCCGACATATGCGCCGCCCTCGGCTTCGACTATGCTGCGGTCACCGCCGTGCGCGAGCGCTTTTTAAAGGGGCTTTCGTTCCTGCCTTCGGGCAGGGCGTCCTCCGAAAAGTGGGCGCAGGGCGTTAAAAAACTCATGGAGTACTTCTCCTGCCGGAAACTTTTAGAGGAGCTTTCGGCTGGTTTTAAAGATAGATTCCCCGCGCGCGCCCAGTTCAACACGAAGGGGTACGATGGCGTGCTCTCCGTCGCGGCCGAGACCGAGGAGCTCGGCCTCGGCGCGCCGTACACGGCAAGGGAGTATAAAAAACTGCTTGGAAGCGGCTTTGCCGCGGCCGAAATTTCACTCATTCCGCCAAAGGCCGACGCCGTGTTCGTCGGCGACATATCGGTCACGGTGAACGCCGGCTCCGACATAGTGTTCGCCGCGGGGCTTGTGGGCGACGTGCCCCCCGCGGGTTCGGACACGGCGCTTTTAACCGACCGCGAGCTGACCTCGCTGGAAAATCTCAACATAAAGATATCGCCCAAGATATCGCAGGTCAACAGACGGCGCGGGGAGACCGTCGCGCTCAATTTGTGCGCCTTTAAAGAGCATCTGTATTTAAGTTATCCCGCCGCGCAGGGCGGAGCCGAGACGGTGCGCAGCGAGATAATCTCATACATTCTTGCAATGTTCAGAGAGTCCGAAGATAAAAAGCTCAACGTCGTAACGCAGAAGGCGCTCGAGCTCTCTGAAAAGGGTTTGCCCTATTTCTGCAGCGAGCTCACGCCCGCATTAAAGCTTCTTGCCGGAGGTTCGCTCAAGCCCGCGGTAAATTCGGCGCTCTATTCGGCGCTTGCCGCGCGCGGCTACGGGGCCGAGGCTGAAAGCGTGCTCACGCACGGCGGGGGCAAGCAAAAGATAAAAAACGGCAGACAGCTGTTTGCTTCCCGCACGGGCAGCGTTTCGGCCACTCTTCTCGAGCGCTACTTTTCATGTCCTTACCAGAATTATGCCGCGCAGGGACTGCGCCTTTCCGAGCGGCCCGAGGGCAGCGTTCAGCCGAGGGAGACGGGCAATTTCATTCACGAGGTGTTAAAGGCGCTCGCCTCTGATATGCAGCGCCTGCACAGTGAGGACGAGGCGCGCGAATGGGGGCGCGGGCGTGCGGAAAAACTGCTCGCCGATCCCGAATATTCCCAACTTGCGGACGGCGTATCCGGCAAATATTTCAAAGAGCATATGTATGCCGAGGCCGCCGCGCTTTCGGCGGGCGTATACCGCCAGCTGGCCGCTTCAAACTTTAAGATCCGCGACGTTGAAAAGTGGTATTACGTTCCCGTCGGAGAAAATACCTCCGCGGGCGGCAAGGTCGACAGAGTGGACGAATGCGGCGATATGGTGCGCGTCATCGACTATAAGACGGGCAGCATAAGTTACACGGCGGAGGAGTATTATGCGGGCATAAAGCTGCAGTTGCCGCTCTATCTTCTCGCCGCCTCAAAGGGGAAGCGCCCCGCCGGCGCCTATTACTTCCCCGCCAACATAGAATTTTCCGATAAGCCCGTGGGCGACTTCACCTTAAAGGGCTTCATGGACTGCGGCGAGGCCGTAGTCAGCAATACTGATACCACCATAAAGGACAAGGAGCGCAGCGCTTTTGTAGATGCATATTTGAACGGGCGCAAACTTTCGGGCAACCTTTCGGAGGATGATTTTGCATACTTCATTGCATACTCCGCGCTCATAGCCCGCCGTGGTGCGGCCGAGATGTTCGGCGGCAATATATCGCCATCGCCCTATGCGGGCGCGTGCGACTTCTGCAGTATGGGCGGCATGTGCGGTTTTGCCGCCGGACCTGAGAACGTTCCGCGCAGCGTGGAGGGGATCACTTGCGAGGATGTGGCAAACATAGTTAAACGACTTAAGGGGGACAAGTGATGGCAAACCCTACACCGCAACAGCAGGCGGCCATAGATAAGCGCGGCCGCGTAATAGTCTCAGCATCGGCGGGCAGCGGAAAGACGTTCGTCATGATAGAGCGCCTTGTCAGCTATGTAGAAGGCGGCGGAGATCTGGAAAACGTGCTCGCCGTCACCTTCACCAAAAAGGCGGCCGCGCAGATGAAGGATAAATTGCGCGCGGCGCTCATTAAGCGCACCGCCGCGGCAGACAGCGACACCCGAGCCCACATAAAGCAGCAGCTTTCCAAAATTGCGCTCGCCAACATAAGCACGATTCACTCATTCTGCGCCTACCTTCTAAGGGTGTATTTCTACCTTCTTGATATCGACGGCTCGTTCGAGATACTCTCCGAAGACGGCGGGGCAGAGGCACAGATGCGCTCGCGCGCGCTCGAAAATCTGTTCGAAAGGCTGTACTCGGAGGAGAACGCCGACTTTTTATACCTCTTGGAGCGCTACGGCAAAAAGCGGAACGACGGCAGTTTAAAGGGTCTTGTCATCTCCGCTTACGAGGCCGTGCGCAACGTGCCCGACTATGAACAATTGTTGAAAAATACAGCCCGTGCCGACGAGCAGACGTTTGAAGATATCTGCGCCGAAATATTCGCCGACGCGCGCACCAAGTGCGGCGAACTCATTGCCGAAATATCCTCGTTCACGGCGCAAAACCCGCTGAACGCCGCCTGCAAAAAGATCGCGGCCGAAATGCTGGAAATATTAATGGAGGCAGAGGCGCAGAATGATATCTTCGCGCCCCTTCCCGGGTTTTCCACTTCGCGCAAACCGCCCAGAAGCGACGAAGATCCTATAGCAAAGAAGTTCTTCGAACTTCGCGACTATGTGAAGGGCAGGTATGAAAAACTGCACGAGGGCATAGGCGACAGGGAGACCGAGCTCAAAAATTACCTCTCCACAGCGCGCACGGCGGCCGCTTTTTCCGATCTCGTGCTGGCTTTCGACGAAGAATATTCGGCTTTGAAGCGCGAAGAGGGCAAACTCGACTACGGTGATTTGGAGCATCTCACATTGAAACTTCTTGCAATGGACGGCATGCAGGCGGAGGTGCGCTCGCGCTTCAAGCAGGTGTTCGTCGACGAGTATCAGGATGTAAATCCCGTGCAAGAGCGCATAATCTCCCTAGTCGGCGGGGAAAATCTTTTCCTCGTCGGGGACGTAAAACAGGCGATATACGGCTTCCGCGGCTCCAGGTCGGAGTATTTCTCCAAAAAGGAGGGCGAATTTGCAGCGCACGGCGGCTCGCTCATGCTTTCGCACAATTTCCGCAGCGCGCCCAGGGTGATCGAAAGCGTAAACGCAAGTTTTTCGCTCCTCATGCGCAATGATACCTGCGGGATAGACTACGCCGCCGCGCAGATGGTGGCGGGCGGGGCCTATCCCGCCTCGGGCGGCGGCGCATACGTTCACGTCTTCGGCAAGGAGCAGAGGGAGAAGTCTGCGGCCGACGGCGTGTATTCCGTCGAGCGCGACGAACTCAGAAAGGCAGAACTCTCGCGCGAGGGGCTGGCCGTTTTAGACGTCGTTAAAAGGGAGCTCGAAAGCACCTTTTATGATATAGAGGCGGGCTGTACGCGCGCTGTAGAGCCGAAGGATATCTGCATACTCACCCGCAAGCGCGACAATTCCTCCCCGACGGAGATCGCTCGCGCCCTGTCTGCCGCAGGCTTTTCGGTCTCAGGCGGGCAGGGGGGCAACGCCTGCGATTTTTCGGAGGTAAAGCAGATACTCGATATCCTCTCCTATATAGATAACTCCGAGCAGGATATCCCCCTCGCCTCGGCCATGCTCTCGCCAGTGGGCGGCTTTTCGGAGGAGGAGCTTGCGCGCATAAAAATTGCCGAGCCGGATCCGTTCGATCCAGTTACAGGCAAAAAGCTTCAGCTCACCTTCCGCGAGCGTTGCGCGCGCTATGCCGCAAAATTTCGCGACGATATCGCCGAAAAGCTGAATGAATTTGAAAATAAAATAGAGGGCTACCGCAACCTGTCGCATCTGTTCGGCGCAGGCACGCTCATCGACAATATTCTGCACGACAGCGCGCTCGAGGCAAAGTATTACCAGGACGGCGCAAAAAAGCTCAAGAATATCAGAAGGCTTGCTGAGGCGGCGTACACCCCCTCGGGTGAGCTGGGTTTAAGCGAATTTTTAAATAAAATAAAAGCAGGCGGGTTTAATCTCCCCGTCGCCGAGAGCGGCGGCGAGGGCAGCATCGCTATGATGACTATGCACTCCTCAAAGGGGCTGGAGTTTCCCGTGGTCATACTTGCCGACGTGTGCAAGTCCTTCCGCGGCCAGGGAGAGCGCGCCCTGCCTTTCGACGAAAGGTACGGCTTTGCTCACAGAATGTTCGATATGCAGTCCCGCGTGTCCGCGCCCACTCTTTTGGGCAAGCTGATAAAGCTCAAGGCCGCGCGCGAGGAGGTGCGGGGGGAGATGAACCTTTTATATGTGGCGTGCACGCGCGCAAAATACCGCCTGCACATCATGTCGGCAGAGGGGGATAAGTTCAACCGCTGGCGCGTCACGGGCGCATCGAACTACGCGCAGATGCTCGATTTTAACTGCTTTAAGCAGGAAAATTCCGAGAATGCCGATTTCTCTTTTGAAGAACCCGCCCCCGCGCTCATCTCCAAGCCAGATAAAGAGGCGGAGGAGGTCTTTTTGAGCCATTTCATGCAGCCGTATGCATACAGTTCGAGCGTAAACCTCTCTGTAAAGAGCTCTGCCACCGCGCTCTTAAAGTCGCAAGAGGGCGAATACTACGCCCGCGACGAACTCTTTCCCGAAGACGGGGACGAGGCCGACGCCGCCGGCCGCGGCACGGCCTATCACCGCTTTTTGCAGCTGTGCGACTTTTCTGTAAAGGACGAGGACGGCATAGAACGGGAGGTAGAGCGGTTTGTTTCAGAGGGCCTAATGCCGCAGGAGGAGGCGGAGTTTATAAACGCCCGCACCCTTTCGGATATACTCTCCATGCCCTGCTTTAAAATGGCGGAGGGGGCAAAAACTTTCCGCGAGCGCGAATTTTTGTGCGCGCTGCCCGCAAACAGCTTTCTCGATACCGACGCAGAGGACGACGTGCTCGTGCAGGGAGCGATAGACCTGCTTTGCGAAAAGGACGGAAAATACGCCATAATAGACTACAAATTTTCGTCCCTCGCAATCCCCGCGATAGCGGCAAAATATTCAAAACAGCTGAACCTTTACCGCCTCGCCGTGCAAAAGATCCTCGGCGTAAAGGCGGAGGACATAGAGGCGCATATAGTAAATATCCGCACTTTAAAGGCTGTAAAACTTGATTTTTAATTAAAATAAAGGCGCGCGTGGCGCAG
>DVHB01000118.1 GCA_018712405.1 Candidatus Coproplasma stercoripullorum | reverse complement strand
GGGTGGATTCGAACCGCCGACCTGCCGGGTATGAACCGGCCGCTATAGACCAACTAAGCTACATCGCCATTAAAATCGTGCGTTTAATGGCGGCAAACATACCGCGACTTAAGCGCACGTTTGTTATCTGTTGAATTTTTTAAGATTTCTCCGTTGCGCCCGCAAGGCTCGCTTCGGTCGGAATGACAGAGGAGAGGCGCACGCAAATCAACAATCCCTCAAGCGCTACGCGCCAGCTCTCGTCGTGCGTGCGGCGAATAAACCGCACGACTCGGTCACCTCTCGGGCGGAGCCGTATGCCCTCGCCCATCTCGCGGAGCCAAATGGCGGGTGTCCGCCATTTAGAGAACTCTTCGCTCGTCCTTCTACAAGGGCGCCTTTACTGCGGCATAACCCCTTCACCAAAAATATCTCCAGAGATTTTTGGTGAAAAATGAGGAACCGACTTCAAAAAATCTTTACCTCATTATAAAGCTCCTCGCGAAAAGTATCGAAGAACTTTTCGCGAAAAGCGAGGAGCCGGTGCGAAAGCAATTAATTCGGGCGAGCCCGAATTAATGCAAGGGCAACCGTGCTCCGAGCTGGTTGCGGGGGCAGGATTCGAACCTACGACCTCCGGGTTATGAGCCCGACGAGCTACCTGGCTGCTCTACCCCGCGATAAATTTACAAACTCATTTGTAAAGCCTTATTATTTTATTAGATAACACGCAATTTGTCAACCGTTTTTTACTCTGCTTTTCAAAAATTTTAAAAAGATCCTTCCTCTTTGCCCGTCTGCCCCGGCTTTACGGCAGAAATTGCCTGTATTTATGGTCAAAAACAATGCAAAAGCATATTGCAAACGTCGCCTGAAAGTGATAAAATAGCGCTATGAACGTTAATTTGCAGAAATATACAAACCTGAAAATATGTGTGGCCGTATCGGGCGGGCGCGACTCTATGGCGCTGCTGCACTATCTCAATGCGCACGCGGCGGAATATAACATTACCCTCACCGCCTTAAACTGCGACCACGGAATGCGCGGCGAAACTTCTGCGCGCGACAGCGCTTTTGTGGCCGGCTACTGCGAAAAAGCGGGAATACCCCTCTCCTCTTTCGTTGCCGGCAAAAAGCCGACAAGCGAAAACGATGCGCGCTCGTGGCGGTTTGGCTGTTATCTGAAAGAGTCGCAAAACTGTGACTGCGTCGCCACCGCGCACCATTTGAACGACAATGCCGAAACAGTGCTTTTTAACCTTGCACGCGGCACCGCGCTTGCGGGAATGGAAGGCATAACCGACGAGGACTTCAGCGCTCTTGCCGGCAGACCGTTCAAGCTGATTCGGCCGTTTATCGCGTGCACGCGCACCGAGATCGACGAATATATTGAGGCAAACTCCATTCCATATGTGGACGACGAAACAAATTTTAAGGCCGACTACACGCGCAACAAGATAAGGCACAATGTGCTGCCGGCCTTAGATGAGGCCGTGCCAGGCGCGGCGAGAGCTATATACCGTTTTTCGCGCCTTGCGGCCGAGGATGAGGAATATTTGCGGCGCAAAGCCGATAAGCTCATTTTAAGGAGGGAACCTTACGGCTGTTACATTCTGTTCTGCGGAGAAAAAGTGATATTCCGCCGCGCTGCCGCAAAAATAGTGGCCGCTTATTATGGCAGAAAAGATTATACGAGCGAGCAGCTTGAACACCTTTTTGAATTGCAATTTGCCGAAAACGGCAAAAAATTTGAATTTTTAGGTCTTTACGCCTTCCATGAGGACGGGCGCGTATGCATTACCGACAAAGAGGTATTCTCAGCCGCGGCCGACGGCAGGCCTTATGCAGATTTTTTAAATCTCATGACCAACAAGTATTGCGGGCAGATAGCTCACATATGCCGCTATGGCGACGGTGAGGATCACCTTGACGCACTGCGCAAGGGCATGCCGCAAGTCCCGTTCAAAGCGCTCCGCTTTGACGGCGGAAAAGTGCCGGCCTCTTCGGCGGTGCGCTTCATGCGCGCGGGAGACAAGTTCACAAAGTTCGGCGGAGGGACAAAAAATCTCGGCGACTGGTTTACAGATAAAAAAATCCCCGTGAGGCTGCGCGGCAGCATCCCGTTGCTTGCCGACGGGAACGACATTCTGATCGTCTTCGGAGTGGAGATATCCGAAAAAGTCAAAGTGGATAAAGACACAAAAGACGACATGTGCGCCATTGCCGCCGACTACGGCAAGATCTGACTGCACGCAAACTGCATAGCGGCACTTTAGTGTGATAAATCACTTGACAGAATACAATCGATAATTTATTATAGATATAATACAGTATTTTATATTTTTGCGGCCGCGCATGAGAAATTTTGCCTGCGCGAAAATATTGTGAACCTTGGAGGTCTTATGAGAATGAAAGGAGCGGAAATTTTAATCAACTGCCTTCTGGAGCAGGGCGTAGACACCATCTTCGGTTATCCCGGCGGCACGGTGCTCGACATATACGACGCGCTTTACAGAAACGGCAAGATAAACCACATTCTGACCGCGCACGAGCAAGGCGCGGCACACGCTGCCGACGGCTATGCGCGCGTTACCGGCAAAACCGGCGTTTGCTTTGCCACGAGCGGCCCGGGAGCCACCAACCTTGTCACCGGAATCGCGACGGCCTATATGGACTCCATTCCCATGGTCGCCATAACGGGCAATGTGGGGCTGAACCTTTTAGGCCGAGATTCTTTCCAGGAGATAGACATCTGCGGCATAACCATGCCGATAACAAAGCACAACTTTATTGTAAAGGACGTTAAAGAGCTTGCCGACGTCGTGCGCAAGGCTTTCTACATAGCCAGCAGCGGCCGAAAGGGGCCGGTGCTTATAGACATACTTAAAAACGTTCAGACGGACGAGTGTGAATACGAGCCGAAAAAGCCCGAAAATTATAAGGCTCTGCCCGTTAGAAAGGAGAGGCTCGCCGCGGCGATAGCCGCCATAAAGGAGAGCAAAAAGCCGCTCATCATTTCGGGCGGCGGCATAATCTCTTCAAACGCCTCTGCCCTTTTAAAGGAGCTGTATGAAAATCAGGACTGCCCCGTCGTGTACACGCTTATGGGCAAAGGCAGCATACCCGATGCCGACCCGCACTGCTTAGGGATGCTGGGCATGCACGGCACGGTGGCCGCGGCAAAGGCGCTGATGAACGCAGACACGATAATCGCGCTGGGCACGCGCTTTTCCGACAGGGTAGCTCTGAACCGCGATATGTTCGCAAAGAACAAGACTGTTATACATATAGATATAGACAACGCCGAAATTGACAAGAACGTGCATTCAGACATACATGTGATGGGCGACTTATTCGAGGCGCTCTCCACCCTTCTTCCCGAACTTGAGAAGGCTGACAGGCACGAGTGGCTGAAAGAAGTCGGCGAATGGAAGGCAAGCGAAAAACTTAAGAAAGACACCAACTTCCTGGCATATAAAATAATAAGCGCGGCATCCCGCATGGCACCCGAGGATATACCTGTCGTTACCGACGTAGGCCAGCACCAGATGTGGACGGCGCAGTATTACCACGTTAACAAGCCCCGCCTGTTCTGCTCTTCCGGAGGACTCGGCACCATGGGCTACGGCCTCGGCGCGGCGATAGGAGCATGCTTCGGCAGCGGCAAACCCGCCGTTTTAGTCACGGGCGACGGCTGTTTCAACATGAATTTAAACGAGCTCTCCACCGCAGTCACGCAGGGCACGCCGATAGTCATACTTTTGATGGACAACGGAGTTCTCGGCATGGTGCGCCAATGGCAGAAGATATTCTACGGCAGAAGATTTTCGCAGACGACGCTGAACAAAAAGACCGACTACGTTAAATTTGCCGAAAGCTTCGGCGCTAAGGGCCTGAGAATTGAGAACGAAAATGACGTTGAGCCCGTTTTAAAGGAAGCGTTCGACTATATTTCAAAGGGCGAGGGCCCCGTTTTGGTAGACTGCCGCATATCGCCCGACGAAAACGTGCTGCCCATGATAAAACCGGGCATGACGTATGACACACAGCTTTTGAAGATGGAGGAAAACTGACATGGCGGAATATAAAAAGGATCCCAAAAAGAATACCATTGCCGCGCTCGTCTCCAACAAAAGCGGCGTTCTGACGAGAATAAGCGGACTGTTCGCCCGCCGCGGCTACAACATAGAGAGCCTTACGGTGTGCGCCACCGAGGACCCCGAACTTTCGCGCATGACGATAGTTCTTATCGGCGACGAATACACTCTCTACCAGATGATAAAGCAGATGGACAAACTCGACGACGTAAAAAAGATAGGTTGCGCCGACGAGCTCGACTGCGTTTACCGCGAACTGCTTCTCGTAAAAGTACCCGCCACCGCCGACGTGCGCAGCCAGATAGTCGAGATAAAGGAGATATATAAGGCAAAGGTCGTAGATCTCTCGGTGGATACGATGATCCTGGAGCTGACGGGCATACCCACCAAGCTCGACGCGTTTTTGAAGGTGATCGAGCCCTTCGGCATAATAGAGATGCAGCGCACGGGCGTGACTGTGCTTGCACGCGGCAGGCACACCCTGAAAGACAGGGACTGCTACGGGGATAACATCTAGTGTTCACGAAAAATCTTTTGCCTGCGGCAAAATCTTTTTCCGTGAGATTTATAGTAATGTCGTAAAACGGCTTAACGGCGAAAGTAAATTCCGCCTTGCC
>DVHB01000117.1 GCA_018712405.1 Candidatus Coproplasma stercoripullorum | reverse complement strand
GCTCGGCATGTTGCGGTCTCTCCGCGGCACACGCACAACAGGTATCTGTTGTGCTATGAAGAGTGCTGCTCGTCTCAATTTGTCGCGAAAGCGAGCTCACTGGAAGTGAATGGCGGCATTCCTATAATCGTGGGCTCTTAAAAATGCCGCCAGAGAAACTTAGTTTCTCAAATCACGGAATTTTTCGCATTCGGCCAAGGCGAAAAATTCGTGAGAGGAGTCTTTTATGAATTACGGTACTATAAAATATTATGATATAGCCAACGGCCCGGGCGTGCGCGTGTCGCTGTACGTCAGCGGCTGCCGCAACCACTGCAAAAATTGTTTCAACCCCGAAACGTGGGACTTCTGCTACGGTCAGCCGTTCACTCCCGAGGTGGAGGATAAAATTTTAAATGGTATGCAGCCAAGCTATATAAAGGGCTTTTCGCTTTTGGGCGGCGACCCGTTCGAGCCCGAAAATCAGCTCGCGCTCGTCGGTTTCATGGAGCGCCTCAGGCGCGCATATCCCGATAAAACGGTGTGGGCGTGGACGGGCTATAACTTCGAGTCCGACCTTTTAACGGGCAAGAAGGGCGATCCCGAAATAACCATGCGCCTTTTGAAGTGCATCGACGTTCTGGTCGACGGCAGGTTCGTCGAGGAGCTCAAAAATCCCGATCTTTTATTCCGCGGCTCTTCCAACCAGCGCATAATACTTGTAAAACAGTCGATCGAGCGCGACGAGCTGGTGCAGATGGTCGCCGAAACCGACCGCCTGTTTGTGCGCAGATTTACCCCCGGCGACGGACAGGGGCTGTTTGAAATTTTGGGCGACGGGCAGACAATGCAGTATATCGAACCTGCCTACAGCCGCGAAAAGACTGAGGAGTTTTTACGCAGTTTCTGCATAGCTACGGGCAACGCGTTCGCCGTCGAACTTAAAAGCACCGGCAAACTCATAGGCTACATTCTCTTGAAGCCGGCGGGGGAGAGAGAACTCGAGGCGGGCTGGATATTTCACCGCGATTACCGCGGCATGGGGTATGCCTATGAGGCTGTGCAGGCCGCGTTTGACCGCGCTTTCACAGAATTCGGCGCGTTCAGAATAACCGCCTCTGTTGACGAGCGCAACGCGCCCTCGCTCGCGCTTGCGCGCAGTCTTGATATGAAGTTTGTAAAGACAAAAAAAGAGGACGGAAATATTCTCCTTACTCATGTTAAGACGAAGGGAAACAAGTGATTTGCGCGGCAATATCCCGCAATTACTTAGTTTTTAATGAGGATGATTTATGAAAGTAAATATAAAAAAGCTGAACAAAGACGCAAAGATCCCCGCATACGGCAGCGAGTTTGCCGCGGGGGCAGACCTGTATGCCTGCCTCGACGGCGAAGTTAAGATACCCGCGGGCGAAACGGTTGTCATTCCCACAGGAATCGCGCTCGAGCTGCCCGTAGGCTATGCGGGCTTGATATACGCCCGCAGCGGCCTTGCCACAAAGCAGGGGCTTGCACCCGCAAACAAGGTGGGCGTTATAGACTGCGACTACCGCGGCGAGGTCAAGGTTGCGCTGCATAATCATTCCAAAGAGGAGCGCACCGTATCCTGCGGCGATCGCATTGCCCAGCTCGTGATAACGCCCTATATCACCGCCGTGTTCGAGGAGGCGGACGAGCTCTCGGATACCGCGCGCGGCGCGGGCGGCTTCGGCAGCACGGGAAAGAATTGAAATGAAATTCAGATAAATTAAAATCAAATTATTTTTATTAATTATTTTGCGGATATATGTGCGTTTTTGCCCGTATATCCGCTTTTTTAATTTATTTAATTTTGACTGCGCGCGTCAACCGCATGACGTATATTTGGAAACTGATTTTTTTACGCTTTTGTTACAACTCCGTGCAAAAAATTTTACAAGTCTGTGCTAAAATCTTCTTGCAACCAAACGCAAGGAGCAATAATATGTTAAAAGCTACAAATATATCCAAAGTTTACAAGACGAAGAGGGGCAGCGTTACGGCGCTTGCCCCCTGTTCGCTTGAATTCGGCGGGCATGGCCTTGTGCTCATCTGCGGCGAGAGCGGCGGAGGCAAGACCACTCTTTTAAACATACTTGCGGGCATAGACGGGCCCTCTTCGGGAGAAGTGGAGTGCTCATACGGCAAAAATTACGGCGCTTTCGTCTTTCAGGGCGGCAGACTTTCGGATAGCTTAACAGTGGAAGAAAATTTTGAACTTATTGCGCGGCTGTTCCCCGAAAAGTGCGGGGACTTCCGCGCCGACGCCCAAAAGTTCGGCCTTGACGACCTATTAATGCGCAAACCTGCGGAACTTTCCTTCGGCGAGGTGCAGCGCGCCGCCATTCTCCGCGCCGCCATGGCAAATCGCCCCGTGTTGTTCGCCGACGAGCCGACGGCAAACCTCGACGAGGAGAACTGCCACAAGGTGGCGGAGCTCCTAAAGGACATCTCCCGCCAAAGGCTGGTGATAGTCTCCACGCACGAGCGCGAGTATTTCGAGGATATTGCCGACCGAATTATATTTTTAAAGCGTGGCAAAGTTGTCTCCGATACTAAAAAGAGCGAAGAGGAGGGCGCGCAGGCAGCTTCTGAAGATGAGGGCGCGCGCACGGCCAATGTGAGCGCGCCCGAGTTCGGTTTCCGCTCTGCCGTGTGGCTTGCCGCAAAAACGATGCGGCGCACCGCCGTTTCGGCGGCGCTCGCCTTCATCTCGCTGCTAATATGCGTGGCGTGCATTGCCTCCTTTTCCAACGTGTATCTCTTCGACCGTGCTGTCAGCACATATACGGCGGCCTCGGCGGAGGGTATGCCCTTTATGGAGTTCATGCTCGATAACTCCTCCATGGGCGGGGACAGCACAGCTCTCTCCGATGTCGACGGGTTTATCAACAGGGGGCAGTATTCCTCCGTTTCGGCGGATATGCTCGGTAAGTTGCAGGGGGAGTGCGACGCCACGCTCTTCTACGACGGCAGTCTCAGCCTTGATTACGAGCCCGCCGCCGAGGGCGCCAGGGGCGGCTCTATAACGGTCGGCCGCCTGTATTTTTCTGACAGCTGCCCCTTTGACGTGGTCTACGGCAGCGCCCGATTAAACGGCGGCATGGCCATTTCGCTGGGCGCGGCAGAGGCCGCCCTCACAGGGTTCGGTCTCACTTCGCCCGAACAGCTCATAGGCCGCACGGCGGGCGGCGTGCGCATCGCCTGCATATACAGCGCTGAGAGCCGCTCCCTCGAAGGCGAAAAGCTTACGGCAATGGAGATAAATGCCTACGACCGGAGGGCGGTGATGTCGCGGGCGGCGTTCACCGGGTCGGAAGCTTCCGAACTTGGTGAAAGCGGGCGCTTTACCGTAGTCGTTGAAGAGCAAAACGGCAGCATCTGGCAGCGCTATGTGTATCAATATTCCCGTAAGGACGACCTGTTTGATAATACTCTTGTTTTGGGCGAGGCGCCCTCGGCAGCCGGCGAGGTGTGCATCTCCGACGACTATGCCGTAAGCCGCTTCGGCAGTGCGGAGGCGGCCGTCGGTTCGCGTTTATCGGTGACCTATTTAGGCGTCGACGGCAGCAGAAATGTGCGGGAATATACCGTTACCGGCATAACGTCGGGCGGGACGGGCGGCAGCAACATATATTATACCGACGCCGAGGCGCTTGAGATATTCAACAGCTTCGGCGATTGGCAGATGAACGGCAACACGGGCGTGTTTGTGCAAAACTACACGGCGGACGACGTGGCCTATCTGTTTGAAAACGGCTTTGTTGAAAATTCATACTTCAGCGAAATACTCACCGACTCCATAGACTGGCTCGAATCGCTCAGAATAGTGCTGCTTGCGGCGGGCGGGCTGTTTGCCTGCTGCGGCATAATAACCATGGCCTTCTTTGCGGTGAACACCTTCTCAAAGTGCGGCCGCGAGGTGGGCGTGCTGCGCTCGTTCGGGCTGAAGCCCTCAAAGGTAGCTGCAATATTTGTCTGCCAGCTGGCGGCGCTCGCCATAGCGGCCTATGTTCTGGGCGTGTTAGCCTCGCTGGCCATTATCCCTGCGTGGAATTTTATAGTATTTTCAACAAACGGCGCATGCCCCGTATATTTCGTCGCGCTGTGCCTACCAGTCGCGCTGGCCGCGGCCGCGGCGCTGTTTGTTCTGGGCGCGGCTTTCATATGCGTACATACCCTGCGCAAGAGTACGGCCGAATTTATCAAAAAGGGCTGAGCGCGCTGTGTATTCATTGATGAATATTATCTATTATTTTTGCAAAG
>DVHB01000116.1 GCA_018712405.1 Candidatus Coproplasma stercoripullorum | reverse complement strand
AGCAGGATAAGGAAGGTGGGATAAATGCCACCTTCGAGCCATTTTGCTTGCGCAAAATTTGCGGGAAACCCGCCAAAATTATCGCTTTTAAATTAAAATATTTAAATGGCAAAAGAAGTGGTTGCTAAGTTTAAAAATTTAAGCAGTGAGTCGCGGAGTGGCGACTACAATGCAAAATAATTCTGCGTGACGTTGCGCAGGGAGAAAAAAATCAAAAAACTTCTGCGGCATACGGTTCAGAAAAAGTGCCGAAGTGATATGCGCGCAGTAGTGTAATTAATAGAAGCGCCGTGAATACGGAAAGGAGAACTATAGAAAAAACAACGAATAAATTTTAAGGGGAAAATATTACGGAAAACAAATGCAATGAAAGGGTTGCGCGATACAGCATACAGCTTTCAATGTTGAGAACGCTGTTATCGTGCGGATTGATTTCTAAGGAGGAATACAACGCTATTAAAAAAGATCTTATGAATGATTATGGCGTCAGGTCAGATTTGACCGCTTGACATTTTATAGGAGATATTGTATAATACACACTATAAAGTTAATACGATTTTTATGAAAGGTGAATGATGAACGTTGAAGTAATTAAAGGCAATAATCGTGTTTATGCCCGCAGAAAAGGCGGTAACGCAAAGGGGAAACTGCGCGTAGCCGCCTATTGCAGGGTGAGCACGAACGACGAAGACCAGCTAAACAGCTATCGCTCGCAGGTTACATACTATACTGAGCTCATAAAAAAGAAAGACGATTGGCTGTTCGCGGGAATCTACGCCGATGAGGGTATTACGGGTACGCAGGTTGCCAAGCGCGAGGAATTCCAAAGGCTCATCAATGATTGTATGAACGGCGAGGTGGATATGGTCATAACCAAGTCAATTTCGCGTTTTGCAAGGAATACTCTGGACACGCTGAAATATGTGCGTATGCTCAAAGAGAGGAATATTGCCGTATTCTTCGAGGAAGAGAACATCAACACGCTGACGATGGACGGCGAGCTTTTGCTCGTCGTCCTGAGCTCGGTAGCCCAGCAGGAAGTGGAGAACATATCCGCTAATGTCAAAAAGGGCTTAAAGATGAAGATGCAGCGCGGCGAAATGGTCGGCTTTCAGGGCTGCCTCGGTTACGACTATGACCCCTTAAGCAAAACCATATCCGTCAACGAAGAGGAAGCGGAGATTGTGCGCTATATTTTCAGAAGGTACATTGAAGGTGCAGGCGGAAGCGTCATTTCAAAAGAGCTACGAAATCTCGGCTATAAAACCAAGCGCGGCGGCACGGCTTGGCCCGAATCTACGGTTATAGGCATTATCAAAAACGAAAAATATAAGGGCGATTTGCTAATGGGCAAAACTTTTACCGTTGACCCCATATCAAAGCGCAGACTTGCCAATTTTGGGGAAGAGGACAGGTATTATCTGGCTGACCACCACGAGCCGATTGTTTCGGAAGAAGTTTTTGAAAAGGCGCAGGAAATTTTACACCGCAGAAGTAATCCCCGCAAGACCGACGGCGGAAAACGTGAAATTTTTACGCGCAAGTACGCTTTCAGTTGTCTGATTAAATGCGGATTTTGCGGCGGAACGCTCACGCGCAGATGCTGGCACAGCGGAACTACTCACAGCAAAGTTGTGTGGCAGTGCGTCGAAGCTACTAAGGGCGGAAAAAAATTCTGCCCCGACAGCAAGGGCGTGGAGGAAGTGCAGATTATGAAGGCGTTTGTCGAGTCATATAAACTGCTCTGCGAAAATGCCGACGGAGTGTTGGAAGAATTCCTTGCGCGTGTTGAAAAGAATCTTTCGGAAGATAATTCTTTAAAACAGCTCGAAAAAGCTAAACGCGATGTCGCTGCGCTCGAAGGGAAGAGGGCAAAGCTCGTCGATATGAGGCTGGACGAAGTTTTAATTAAAGAAGATTTTGAGTTGAAATATTCAGAGCTGTCTGCTAAAATAGAGGTAGCCAAGGGCGAGCTCGCCCAATGCGAGGAAGCGGCAAAGGTTTACGGCAACGTCAGGGAGAGAATAGCGGTATTCCGCAAGACGCTGGAAGAACACGCCGTGCTTGAAGAATTTGACAGATACGTCTTTGAAAGCATTGTCGAAAGGGTAATTGTCGGCGGCTATGATGAAGAGGGCAACAAAGACCCCGAACTTATAACTTTTATCTATAAATCTGGCTTTAAGGACAGCCTGACATCGCACGATTTCAGAAGTCCGCGCAAAAGCTATGCCGCCCGTAAAGAATCGTATCACTCGTCGGAATACGAGGGCGAAGATGCGTATCAAAAAGGCAGCGGCGACACATACAGAAGCTCTCGTCGTGCTTTCAAAAAATGATTAAGTTTTTCCGCCGCGCGGCAAAATTGCCGCGCGGCGGGTTTTTATTTACAGTCCTCCGCAGTAATATAAAGAGCAGACCAAATTTTTACAGTAAGCCGTTTCTTTTGCTGTATTGACAAATTTGCTCAACGGTGATAGAATTATTTCAACATTTTTTTACTACGCAAAAAAATGCAGGCGCTTACAAAGCGCCTGCATAAAGAACATTCTTAAAAGTTTTTTAAAAGTCGGAGCGTATCGAAGGCATGCGGCAATGCCGCATGCAGCTGTGTATTTATGGCGGGGGAAATTCATTACTGTGCTCAGTATTGCTATAGTGGACGATGAAAAAGAGGCTCGCGCAAGACTGCGCGAATGCATATCATATCTCGAAACAAAGGTTGACGAGCGGTTCCGCGCGGACGAATTTGAGAGCGCCGCCCATTTTTTCATGCACTTCGACAACCAGTATAATATCGTATTTCTCGATATAGAGATGCCCGAGATGGACGGCATGACGGCCGCGCGCAGGCTGCGTGAACTCGACAAGACGGTGACGATAATCTTCGTAACCAATACCGCGCGCTATGCCGTGCAGGGCTATGAGGTGGACGCGCTCGACTATATCGTCAAACCCATAGACAAGTACGCCTTTGTGCTCAAGATGCGGCGCGCGCTCGCGCGGGTGGCGCGCCGCAAGGACGCCAACATAATACTCAA
The DNA here is from genome assembly GCA_018712405.1 of Candidatus Coproplasma stercoripullorum. GTDB lineage: Bacteria > Bacillota > Clostridia > Christensenellales > Borkfalkiaceae > Coproplasma > Coproplasma stercoripullorum. The sequence goes on along the minus strand of DVHB01000116.1, from coordinate 1,794 downwards.
GACCAACGACGGCATGCAGTGTTTGCAGGTTTCGCACATAAAGTATCTTGAAGTTGAGGGGCACTATGTTATATACCACACCTACTACGGCGACTATTCGGTATATTCCACTCTTTCGGCTGAGGAAAAGAGACTGCCGGCAACCCAGTTTGTCAAGTGCAGCCGCAACTATCTCGTCAACCTGCGCTACGTTGAATTCGTGCGCGAAGGCGTTTGCGTGCTGGCGGGCGAGGAACTTATCATCAGCCGTCCGCAGAAAAAGAAGTTCATCCAGGCGTTGCAGGATTATATGCGGGGAGGGAGCGCGCGATGACTTATGAGTGGGGCAACTGCATTTTTACTTTGCAGATCTTTATTGCCGAACTGCTGTTTCTGTATTCCGCGCCCAAGCGCAGATTTTTTCTCCTGCGCATCATTCCGGGCATTGCAGTAATAACTCTTCTCTCCGGGTTTTACCCGTCGAGGCCGTACGATTACAGCAATCAGATATATCCGTTTGTAAAATATATAGTCCTCTTTGCCATAACGGCGGTCTGGCAGGGCTTCTGTTTCAAAATAAAGGCGGTGCCGTTAATCTCCGCATGTACCTCAGGTTATGCCGTCCAGCATCTGTCGTACCAGGTCATGCAGCTTATTGCGCTAACGCATCTGCTCGACGGGCTGGAGGTAGAAGACATTTGGCGTGAACATATACTCGAATGTATCGTATTCCCTGTGACGTATGTGCTGGCGTGGCTCACATTCGGCAGGATGGCAAAGAAGTATGAATTTTATAAAAATTACGACGTGCGCCTGATAGCCGTTTCGGTGTTTGCGCTGTTCGTGTGCCTGATAATCAGCCGCTTTGCGCGTATCGGATTGGGACTGGGCAATGAATATGTGATTGTGAGCAATTCGCTTTATGCAATATCATGCTGCCTGCTCTCATTGTTTATAAGTTACAATCTGCACGTTTTAAGCATCACGCGCGCGCAGAACGAAACGCTGGAGCGGATAGGATATGAAGAGCGGCGGCAATTCGAGGCCAGCAAAAAGAACCGCGAACAGCTCAACGTAAAGTATCACGATTTAAAGCACGTTTTATCCATGCTGGAGAGCGGCTGTAATGACGATATCATTGAGCAGTATAAGCATGTGCTCAACGAATACGACAGCGAGATCCGCACCGGCAACGAGACGCTCGATATAATCATAAATGAAAAGGTGGAGGCATGCCGCGCCGAGAATATCTCGCTCACCTTTATGGGCGACGGGGCGCGCCTGTCCTTTGTGGGTCAATATGACCTGTATTCGCTGTTCGGCAACATTTTAGATAACGCCATAGAAGCCGTAAGCAAAATAGAAGACAGGGCTAAACGGATAATATCAGTTACCATGGAATCGCAGGGCAACTGCGTGACGGTCAGCGCCATGAATTATTTTGCCGGGGAGCTGCATATGACCGACGGTTTGCCCGCTACCACCAAGACTGTCAACATGGAATCGCACGGCTTCGGCATGCGCAGCATAAAGCTGATAGCCGAAAAGTATGGCGGCAGAATAGACATAGACGTAAAGGGAGAGATCTTTGAACTTTCCGTATTGCTCATAATGCCCGAGCAGCCGGACGGCATTGACAAGGCCGAACCGGCAGAATTCTCTTGAGCTTCGCAATATAATTCTTTGGGCGGTTAAAGGCACCTGCAATTTTGCGGGTGCCTTTTTTAGTTGTAAAAATGCAATGTTTTTGTCAATGAAATGCAATAAAAATGATATGTAATTGCAGTTTATGCTAAATTTTGACAATTTATTCTG
>DVHB01000115.1 GCA_018712405.1 Candidatus Coproplasma stercoripullorum | reverse complement strand
CGCGACAAATTGTGTCGCGCTGGCGCAGGGAAACCCTGCTTGCGCAGAGTATTATTTTAAAACAGTTCATACAAATGCCGCACGGGGCGCCGTGCGGCATTTGTGCTGTGATCGGGGCAAAATTTTCGGCGGGTTACACAAATTTTGTCGTCCGGGGCAAAAACGTGGTAAAATTTACAATATCTTGCAGGCAAATCGGAAATTGATTTTTCACACATGATAATATATGATGGTGATATAAATCAAAAATAGTTATTTTGTCACATAATCTTTTTTATATTTTGTCTGCTTGATCGGCGGCATTATTGCCGGCGGTCAGGCGTGTTTATGTTTAAGAGCGCCCGCGGGCGCTCTTCGTGTGCGCGATATCGCACACGGATAAACATTTCTTTATGAGTCAGAAACGGCGATGGTAACTTCGGGCAGCACAGGCGAGTACTTTCAGCCGACTGAAATATAATAATTCCTAGCATTGAGGAGAAGGAGATAAGGTGAAACGAACTACTAAAACTATACTTATGCTTGCTTCATGCATGGCTGTAGCAGTTTCGGTGGCCGGTCTTTCCGCGTGCAGTCTGATGACTTACATTCTCGACGGAAATACGTCGGGCGGCGGCGGTGGCGGCGGCGACGATCCCGGCACCGATCCCGGCGGTTCCGGCACTTACACGCTCGACGTCGCTGCTATGGATCCTGCCTGGAGCGACAACGTTGTGGACAGCTCGCTGTGGAGGACGACGGCAAATATCGACGCATATGCCATAGATACGCTCGTTCTGAATGAAGACGGCACTTATGAGCTGACCAAGGATATGGGCGCGGGCCCCGCGGCGATCGACCGCTGGAGCTCCGACGGCGGCGTTGAAGACAACAACTTCTGCCGCTATACCTACTACGGCACATATGAGATCGCCTCCGACGGCGTGACGGTGACTCTCTCCGAGTGTACAAGCATTGCCGCCGAAGTGGACGTATTCGAGATGTCTTTGGGCTACGACCTCGGCAACTATGTAATAGAGTATACCGAAACGGACGACCTCACCTTCGGCGCGGGCACATGCGGCGATGAGACTGTCGTAGACCTCATGTACGGCCCCTACATCGCCGACAGCGGCCGCGGCAACTGCTCGCAGACGGTGAAGCTCGGCACATATGACTACGGCACGTTCACCTTCGTCGAAGAGGAGGATCCCGGCACTGACGATCCCGGTGAAGACCCCGACGAACCCGGCGGCGAAGTGGATACCCGTCCTTCATACACATTCACTTCGGGCACCAATTCCGAAATAACGTTCACCGTATATGCCGACGGCACATATACCTTTGCATGGGATGCCAACAGCGTGACGGAGAGCGGCGCCTTTACCTGGGACCGAATCAGCCAGACGCTCACCATAACCGATCCTGCCGGCAATGAGCAGGAGGTGGTCGCTGAAAACGGCGAACTTGCCTTCACCTATGTATATTCCGTGAGCGACCAGCTCACGCAGGATTACACGGGCAGCGTTGAAGAGCTGGAGGCGGCCGTCTGCGAAGTGGCCTATTCCATGATACCTTCCGCCGACGGCGACATCTCTCTCGATCTGTACTCCGACGGCACATATACCTATGCCGATCCCGCAAACAGCGTGCGCGAAACGGGCGCATATAAATGGGACAACGACGGCGTTCTCACGGTCACAAAGCCCGACGGCACGGAGCTGACGTCTGAGCTCAGCGGCAATCTTGTGACGCTGGCATATTCGTCTGGCTCTTCCTCTGAGACGTTCATAGGCTCATATGCCGCCATGAATGCGGCGATGGAGAGTGCGGAGGTGATTTATTCGTTCACTCCCGCGTCCAACCCCGCGATAATATTCGAACTTTACAGCGACGGCGCGTACAGGTTTGCCTTCACGACGTATAATACCGAAGAATTCGGCACCTGGACTTTTGAAAGCGGCGTGCTCACCATAACCGACGCAAACGGCAAAGTCACCGTTTCCGAACTTGACGGCGACGTGATATCATTCACTTACGTGTCGGCGGCGAGCGAACTTCTGAACCAGAGCTATACGGGCAGCGCCGCGGCGCTTGCTCAGGCAATGATCGAAGCGGGCGTGACCGAGGAGATATATTCCTTCACCCCCGGCTCGGGCAATACGGCCATATCGCTCAAGTTCTACGATAACGGCAGCTACGAGTTCGGTTTTGCGACATACAGTCTCACCGATTACGGCACATGGTCTTATGAAGGCGGAACGCTCGCAGTCACGAGGGCGAGCGGCGAGCAGTTCACCGCCACGGTAACGGGCGACGAGATAAGCCTCTATTATAACTACGGCGGCGGTCTCGACCAGACCTTTACGGGCAGCGTCTCCGGGCTTTTAAACGCCATGCTCGAGAGCGGCATGACCGAGGAGGTATATTCCTTTACCCCCGGCTCGGGCAATACGGCCATATCGCTCAAGTTCTACGATAACGGCAGCTACGAATTCGGCTTTGCGACATACAGCCTCACCGACTACGGCACATGGTCGTATGAAGACGGCGCGCTCGTAGTTACGAGGGCGAGCGGCGAGCAGTTCACCGCCACGATAACGGGCGACGAGATAAGCCTCTATTATAACTACGGCGGCGGGCTCGACCAGACCTTTACGGGAAGCTTATCCGCTCTTCTGGGCGCCATGATAGAGCACGGCGTGACTGAGGAGATATATTCCTTCACTCCCGGTTCGGGCAATACGGCCATATCGCTCAAATTCTATGATAACGGCGTATATCAGTTTGCATTTGCAACCTACAGCGTGTACGACTACGGCACGTGGTCGTATTCCGACGGAGCGCTCGTTGTAACGAAGTTGAGCGGCGGGCAGTTCACTGCAACGATTACGGGGGACGAAATAAGCCTGTACTATGATTTCGGCGGAGGCCTGAATCAGACGTTTACGGGCAACGTGACCGAACTTCTGAACGCCATGGAGAGCAGCGGGCTCGTGCGCGACATATATGCGTTCACGCCCGCCGCTAACGAGGCGATAATTCTGCACCTCTACGACAACGGGATATACAGGTTTGCCTTCACGACGTACGCCACTTCCGTGGAATACGGCACATGGTCGTTTGAGGCCGGCGTGTTCTCCGTGACCGACCCCGCCGGCACCGAAACGGTTGCCAACATCGATGGCGATACCATTTCTTTCCACTACGTATATTCCGCGCAGTCCCAGCTCACGCAGGACTATACGGGCAGCGTTGAGGCCCTCACGGCCGCGATAGCCGGCGAAACCCAGACTGAAGGAGGTGCGGCAGCATGAAACTCACCCAGAAAACTTTAGACACGATGCGCAAGGCGGGCAGGATAGTATCCGTCGCGTTTGCGCTTGTTATAGCGGCGGGCTGTGCCGCGGGCAGCATGCTCGAGGCCAATGCCGACCAGGTAAATAACTTTTTGCACACCCAGACCACCACAACGACGGGCGGCGGCGATTACGACAGCTTCACTCCCGACGAAGAATATCTTAACAGCAACGGCTCTGCCAATACCGACGCGCTCGTTCAGGCGCACATCGATATGGGCACCCGCCTTGCCGAAGAGGGCAGCGTGCTCCTCAAAAACAGCAGCAGCGCGCTTCCCCTTGCAGGCACCGAAAAGGTCACCCTCATGGGTTACCGCAGCACGCCCAATAACGCCATATACGGCATGGACATAGGTTCCCCCGAAGAGGCCAGCCAGAACGTAAGCTTCCACGACGCGCTCGAGGCCGCCGGTTTCGACGTGAACGAGACGGTGTGCGACGCCTATGCCACAGTTTCGGCGACGACTACCTATACCGCCAGCGGCGTTAACAGGCTGGGCGGCACAGGCTACTATGTTGAAGAGATAACCGAGGCCAACCGGTACAATGTGGGCGAACCTTCGATAGACGAGATCCGCACCCAGGCCGGGGAGTCGGCTTTCGACGGCAGTATCGAGGAGTACGGCGACGCCGCCATAATCGTGCTCGGCAGGCCTTCGTCCGAGCAGGGCGACTATTACGCAGGTTCCACGGGCGCCGACGCAAGCAATCACAGCATATCGGGCTCCGGCAACTCCCTGAGCCTCTCCGACGGCGAGTGGGATCTTATAAACTTCGCCAAAGAGAATTTCGATAAAGTGGTGGTAGTCATAACCACGGCAAACGCCATGGAGCTTGAAGAGCTCGAGGACGACGAGGGAGTGGACGCCATACTTTGGGCGGGTTATCCCGGCAACTACGGTTTCTACGGCGTTGCCAATATACTCGCAGGCAAGGCAAATCCTTCGGGCAGACTCGCCGACACCTATGCAAGCGACTCGGCCTCCTCGCCCGCTATGGTAAACTACGGACTCTATCTCTACTCCAACCAGTCGCAGTACGGCCTCAACTCCAACGATTATTACGGCGGCGCCTATATAGTCCAGGCGGAGGGCATATACACCGGCTACAAGTACTACGAAACGCGCTATGAAGACACTGTAATGAACCAGGGCAACGCGTCCTCTTCTACGGGCGTCGGCTACTACAACGATACGGGCGCTTGGAATTACGGCGAAGAAGTGACATATTCGTTCGGTTACGGACTCTCATATACCACCTTCTCGCAGGAGATAACGAACGTAGAGTTTTCAAGCGACTACAGAACGGCGACAGTCACCGTATCCGTTACCAACGAGGGCGACGTCGACGGCAAGAGCGTAGTTCAGGTATACGGCCAGGCTCCCTACACCGAGGGCGGCGTAGAGAAGGCATCCGTCGTGCTCCTTGCATATGAAAAGGCCGATGTGGCCGCAGGCGAAACCGTCACCGTAACGGTGGAAGCGGATATGCAGTATCTCGCCTCTTACGACAGCACCGCAAACGGCGGCGAGGGCACCTATATTATGGATGCGGGCGACGGTTACTACTTTGCGCTTGGCTGCAACTCAAGTTCCGAGGGCGCGCACGCGGCCGTAAACAACATACTTGCCGCCAAGGGATATACCACGGCAGACGGCATGGATGAGAGCGGCAACGAGGATGCAGTTTACGAATTTTCGTGGAGCGAGGCAAATTCCGGCCTGTTCTCCACTTCCAAGTCGGGCACGGAGGTCACCAACCAGCTCGAGGATATGGATTATAACCATTTCCAGGACGGTACAGTGACATACCTTTCGCGCAGCAACTGGTCGGGAACATGGCCCAGCGAATACACGGGCCTCTCCATAACGCAGGATATGTTGTCATATCTTCAGAACTCCTTCCATGAGACTGCCGATACCGACGTGAGCGATATCGTATTCGGCTCGGAGGAGTATGAGACGAGCTTCCCCGACATGTTCGGATCCGATTTCGATGACGAGCGCTGGGCGGAGGTCATCGATCAGATAACGCTTGAAAATGCCGTATATTTCACTGCGAGCGGCAACAGAACTTTCCAGACCATGGACGAGATATCGTTCATTGCGGGCTTCTCGTTCGTTGAAAACGGTTCAGTCGGCATTCAGAAGACGCTTTCGCAGCAGTCGGATGCAAACGCCCCCTGGTATGTGTCCTCGGGCGACAGCAATTCGAGCTATTACACCAACTCCTTCGGCGGCGCGACGCTCATGGCGTCTACCTGGAACAAAGATCTGATGGAAGAGATGGGCGTGCTCTGGGGCAATGACGCGCTGTTCATAAACATACCCATGGTATGGGCGCCCAGCATAAACACCCACCGCACCCCCTATAACGGGCGCAACGGCGAGTATTACTCCGAAGACGGCGTCTTAAGCGGCTACACGGCGCTTTCCGTGGGAAAGGGCGCCATCTCCAAGGGCCTCATCACATCTATAAAGCACTTTGCCTTCAACCAGCAGGAGACGGCGCGCAACGGCATATCCACGTTCATGAACGAGCAGTCCGCGCGCGAAGGCGAGCTCCGCGGCTTCCAGATAGCCTTGGAGGGCTATTATAACGAAGACGGCACCCGCACCTCAGTGCTCGGCATAATGACGGCATACAACCGCGCAGGCACCGTATATGTCGGCGCGCACGAAGGCCTCATGCAGGGAATACTCCGTGACGAGTGGGATTTCAACGGCTACGCCACGTCCGACCTCGCGCAGTCGCGAAGCACTTACATGCCCTATATAGAGAGCATGCTTGCAGGCACGACAAACTTCGATACGGCCATAAACAACGGCAACACCGTATGGGGCATGGATAACGGCTCGGGCAGCTATGTGTCTATGCCGGTGGCAACGCTCATCTCCGAGATACAGAACGATGCGGAGGTGCTCACCGCAATAAAAGAAAACCTGCATTATTCCCTCTGGGCGTTCTCTCAGAGCAATCTTGCAAACTGGATGACCGATACCACCCGTACCGTGTGGGTACTCAACTGGTGGCGTGCGCTCTATCTCGGCTGCGAGATTGTTGGCGGCATTGCGGTCGCCGGCGGCGTCGCGATGTATGTAGTATCCTATGTTTTCTCAAACAAGGGTAAAAAGCAGACCGCTGAAGCTGAAGCGGAAAGGAGTGAAGAGTGATGAAAGCCAGGTATGCTATAAAAAGGAATAATTTGGCAACGTTGGTTATACTTCTTGCCATAGTGTCGGGTATAGCCGCAGAATTTCTGGCGCTTTTAAGCTCGCGCGCAAACAGCACCTACGCCATAACCGCTCTGTACGACGTGATGATCATGACGGAAGTTGCCGTCGCCGTGCTGATAATAATTTATGCGTTAAGTTTCTTTGCACGCGGCAACATCGCCATGATAGTGTTCGACGTATTGCGCCTTGCGGCGGTAGCTCTTCTGTGCGTTTGCCTGTTCATCGTGCTTGACGAGCGCGCAACGCTCATGGGCTATGTATGGTTCTCCGACCTTGAAAGCGGCAACGCAAATTCGGTTAACGCACTCAACTACGGAGTTGCCTCGGCCGCGTGCTATGCCTTCACGATAATAGTGCTTGCAGTTTCCGGCGCTGTGGAGTTCATCAACGCCAAAAAGCTCAAAAGAACGCGTGAAGAGATCATTGCCGACATCGAAGTGCTCAACAAAGAACTTGCCGAAGCCGAAGAATAATTCGTGCATTCCTTGTTTCTTTTTCCCCTTAAAACGGGGAAGCAGGATTGCGGAACTAAAACTTTTTCGTGCATAAAAGTTGCGTTGAAAAATGCATAAAAATATTGCACTAAAATGCAAAAATATAAGCCGCGGAGCTTTTCAGCTCCGCGGCTTATATCATAATTTGAAATGCGGCTTAAAATAAATTATAAAACATCACGGCGGTGCGGGACAACTTGCCCCGCACCGCCGTGACTTTTTTCTGAGGTATGCGTATAAACTTAATTCTTCCTTTCATTTTCGCGCTGCTGCCTTTCCTTTTCGGCGCGCTCGTTCTGCCTTGTCATAACGTCGGAGATAATCGAAAGGTGGTAAACTATTATACTTCCGAACAAAAACAAAAATTCAAGTGCTGCGCAGGCTATAAAGCCGGTAAGGATTTCTCCCGATGCCCAAAAAGATATAAACAATAAAATCAGAAGCGCAAATATAATTACATTTATTACATATAAAAATATTTTTTTGCCCATTTAAAACTGCTCCTTTATAATAATTAATAATTTAATATAATAAATATGGTATCTCCAATTCAATTTGCCATAGTCCCGAACCTGTTACGCCGATTGATGCGGCGATGCCGGGGTCTTTTATTGATGCTCATAATTTTCCTCTCTTATCATTATCATTTCGGGTTGCAATTTTAATATCAATCTATCACCAAAGGAGCGGTTTGTCAATGGCGAAGGGGCTTTAAAGTGTCCCGCTTTTGTCCCGCTTTGCTTTTGCGGCAATTCTACCGCCGCGCTACGCGGCTTATTTTGTCCCGTATGTGTCCCGCGGCGCTGTGTGAAAATGCGGAAAAATTGCAAAAAAGTGCGTTCAATTTATTTTCATTTTATGCGGCGGGTGATATAATAAACTTATGAACAAAATCGACGGCAGATATTTAAAGGAGCTGCGCGAGGGGCGCGGGCTCTCAATACGCGAGCTGGCTGAAAAGATATATGTTTCAAAATCGTCGGTGCAGCGGTGGGAGCAGTCCTCCGTGCCCGAAAATAGGGATATACTCAATAAACTCTCCGAAGTTTTCGGCCTCTCGGTGGAGGATATGCGCGCGCAGTCGGCGCAAAAGTTCGGCGTGGAGCACCTCAGGGGCCAAACCGCGCCCGAGGACGACAATCTCTCTCCCGACGAGCGTGCCGAGGCCAAGTTCGGCATAAAGGGGCTGGGTATAGCGCTTGCGGCGGTATGCATAGCCATCGCTTTCGCCGTGGTCCTGCCGATAGTGCTGTGATAAATAATTAATTAATTAAATTAATTAGAAATCAAATTGAAATTAATTAAATAAATATTTAAATAAAATAAAAATAAAGGGCG
>DVHB01000011.1 GCA_018712405.1 Candidatus Coproplasma stercoripullorum | reverse complement strand
GCGTGAGGAGCGCAGCGACGCTACTTTGCGGAGGGCTCCCTTCGGGAAACCGCAAACCAAGCAGAGCGCGTGGAGAAATCTATTCCGCATTAATGGCTCCCCTGTGGAAGGACAAGCGTTGCTGTTCTTTCAAACAGCGGACACCCGCTGTTTGAGCAACGCGAGATGAGTGAGCGCATATGTCACAGCGCGAACGGTGACCGAGCCGTGCGGTTTATTCGCCGCACGCACGGCGAGACGCCGGATTGTCGAGTGAACAACGTGAACGAAACAAGACTGAGGGATTGTGCCGCATTATACTGCGATTTTACTTATTCACCCGCATATATGCGCGAACGAACGAAAAACCGATGAAAAATTTGGGCCGCAAAAGTCGGCATGAACGACTTTTGCGGCATTTTTAAAGCATAATTTACAATGAATCACGAAAATAATATCAAATGCATCGCCTCCGACCTGGACGGCACGCTGCTGCCGCCCACTAAAATAATGCCCGCCGAGATATTTCCGCTCATCGACGAGATGGACCGTCGCGGCATAACCTTTACCCCGGCGAGCGGCAGACAGCTGCCCAATCTTAAAGAACTGTTTGCGCCCAGGCTCGGCAAGATTGCCATAATCGCCGAAAACGGCGGACTGTGCTGGTTCGAAGGGCGCATCATCTACTGCGACCCCACGCCCGCAGACGATATTTTATACGCTCTTGACATAATAAAACGCGAAGAAGGCCTGTATCCGCTGTGCAGCGGCGTGGACTGCGCCTATTACGACTCGGACGATGAACAGTTCATAGAAGTTTTAAACCGCTCTTATTCGAGCGCAAAGAGAGTGGACGACCTTGAAAAGGCGGTAAAAAACAACACCATACTTAAAATTTCGGTATGGGACAAGCTGCCCGCCGCAGAGCACGCCGCCGGAGCGCTGATACCCAAAATAAAGGGGCTGCGCACAAAAGTTTCGGGCTACGACTGGCTGGACGTATGCACGGAGAGCGCCAACAAGGGCGAGGCGCTGAAGGCCCTGCTCAATAAACTGGGCGCCGACAGAGAGCAGTGCGTGGCGTTCGGCGACCACATGAACGATCTGGAGATGCTGGAGGCCAGCGGGCAGGCATACGTTACGGCAAACGGCTTTGCCGAACTTAAAAAATTAATTCCGAACATAATACCTTCAAACGCCGAATTCGGAGTCATCAAAAAAATAAAGGAGCTGTTATGAAACTTTTTATCGCGTCCGACCTGCACGGTTCCGCAAAATATTGCAGGGAGATGATAGCCGCTTTTGAACGGGAACATGCCGACAAAATGCTGCTTCTCGGCGACATACTCTACCACGGGCCGCGCAATCCGCTGCCCGAAGGATACGACCCGAAGTCTGTGGGCGAGCTTTTAGGCGCTTACAAGGAGAAGATAATATGCGTGCGCGGCAACTGCGAGGCGGAAGTCGACCAGATGGTGCTGCCCTTCCCCTGCCTTTCGGAATACGCGCTGGTATGCGCAGACGGCATAAACATCTACCTCTCGCACGGGCACCGCGACGTGCCGCCCATGCTGGAGGGCGACGTATATATAACGGGGCACACGCATATACCGCTCGCTGAAAAGCCTTCATACCTGCACCTGAACCCCGGCTCGGTCAGCCTCCCCAAAGAGGGCAGCGGCCGCGGCTATATCGTCTACGAAAACCACGCCTTCATATTCAAGACGCTCGACGGAAAAGAATACGATAAAGTCACTGTATGATGCGCAGATGCTGCGGGGGCACATATATGCAGACGGAAAGTAAATATTTCACTCTGAACAACGGCATGAAGATGCCCTGCCTGGGGCTGGGCGTATTCCGTAACAAGGACCCGAAAGAATGCGAAAACAGCATAATATGCGCAATCGAAAACGGCTACCGCATGATAGACACGGCGGCCGTGTACGGGAACGAGCAAGCTGTAGGCAACGCTGTAAAACACTGCGGCATCCCCAGGGAAGAACTGTTTATAACTACCAAACTCTGGTACGCCGACTGTAGCCGCGACCTGGCAAAACGCGCTCTTGACCGTTCGCTGAAAAAACTCGGGCTCGGCTACGTCGACCTGTATCTTGTTCACGAGCCTTACGGCTGGCTGAAGAGCGCATGGAGAGGGCTTGAAGAAAGCGTGGCGGACGGCAAAGCGCGCGCGATAGGCGTTTCCAATTTCGGACAGAGAGAACTTGAAAAACTGCTCGGCTATGCAAAGATCGCGCCGGCCGTAGACCAGATAGAGCTGCACCCTTACTTTCAGCGAAACGAGCTGCTTGCATTCTTAAAAGAATGCGGCATTCAGCCCGAGGCCTGGGCGCCGTTTGCCGCGGGACAGAGCGGCCTCCTGCGCGATCCCGTTATAACAGGCATAGCAGAAAAGCGCGGTTGTTCTTCCGCACAGACAATACTTCGCTGGCTTTACAGCAGGGGCGCGGCAGTCATCCCCAAATCGTCCGATCCGAAGCGGATAAAAGAGAATGCAGAATTTTTAAACGCAGCGCTCAGCGACGAAGATATGCGTGCGATAAGCTCGCTCGACAGGGGCGAAAGTCTGTTCCCCTGGGATAAGGGCTGGCGCAGACCGCTGAGAAAAACGTTAGGTTTTTTTCACATAGGCATATAAACCCATTCATGTTTTATACCGGAACGGCAGTTTTGCTGCCGTTCCGGCAATTTTTTATTGCTCCCGCCCGGCACACGCGGCAATCCGACCGGACCGGCGATCTGTATTTTGAAAAAAATGTAAAAACACTTAAATACCCCCTCTATTCCGTTGACAAATTTTTATATTGTCGTATAATAATGTAGGATATCGATAAAAAGATATCGATATTTTTGAAACTATTCAACTTTACGGAGGTTATATTTTTTATGGCAAGATTTACTCTCCCCCGCGATTTGTATCACGGCAAGGGAGTTATGTCGGAAGTTCTGGCAGGACTCAAAGGCAAAAAGGCGATCATAGTGACAGGCGGACACTCCATGCGCGCGGGCGGATTTCTGGGTAAGGCCGAAGAGGCGCTCAAGAAAGCAGGCATGGAAGTTTACATACTCGACGGCGTTGAACCCGATCCCTCGGTCACGACCGTTATGAAGGGCGCAAAGATAATGCAGGAGTTTGAACCCGACTGGATAGTTGCCATGGGCGGCGGCTCTCCCATCGACGCGGCAAAGGCAATGTGGGCGTTCTACGAGTACCCCGACGTAACATTCGAATCGCTGTGCGTTCCCTTCAACTTCCCCGAACTGAGAAATAAGGCGCATTTTGTGGCTATCCCCTCCACTTCGGGCACTGCCACCGAGGTCACGGCGTTCTCCGTTATCACCGATTATGACAAGGGCATAAAATATCCCCTTGCAGACTTCAATATCACTCCCGACATCGGCATTATTGACTATGAACTTGTAGAGAGCCTGCCCGTAAAACAGGTTGCCTACACCGGTCTCGACGCGCTCACTCATGCTATAGAGGCATATGTATCCACAGCAGCATGCAACTTCACCGACGGACTTGCCCTCCACGCGATCAAGCTGATATTTGCAAACTTAAAGGCCTCTTACGACGGCGACATGAACGCACGCGCGGTTATGCACGACGCGCAGTGCCTTGCCGGCATGGCGTTCTCCAACGCTCTTTTAGGCATAGTGCACTCCATGGCGCACAAGTCGGGCGCGGTATTCAAGCAGGACGGCAAAACCGTGCACATCGTTCACGGCTGCGCGAACGCAATGTATCTTCCCAAGGTAATACAGTACAACGCAAAGGACGAACGTGCGAAGAAGCGCTATGCCGAAATCGCGCACCTTTTGGAGATAAGCGGCGCGACCGATGACGAGAAGATTGAAAAGCTCATTGCGGCGATCTGCGAGCTGCGCGCGTCTGTAAACGTGCCTTCATGCATAAAGGACTATGACGACGGCCACGGCGGCACGATTTCCGAAGAGGAGTTTCTCTCCAAGCTCGAGAAAATGGCCGACGACGCCATAGGCGACGCCTGCACGGGCTCCAACCCCAGGATCCCCACTCATGAAGAGATGGTAAACCTCTATAAAGCCTGCTACTACGGCACCGACGTAGATTTTTAACGCATGATAATAATCGGCTTTAAAATTTGACAGATATGGCGGGCCGCGGGCACAGTTCTGTGCCCGCGGCCCTCTGTTTTCGCGTCGGCATACAGATTGGAAAAAATTTTATTGCGTTTATTTTAAAACCGGTATTGACAGCGCCCGGCTTCGTGATATAATATATTAAACGCAGCCTGTGCTGCAATAAATAAAGAGAGGAGATTTTATGCAGGAATTTTTAAGGACAGTCGACGGACTCCCCCTGGTTGTCAAAATTATACTTTGCATACCCGTGCTCGACATATTTTACAGCATATGCCGCGTGATAAGGGGCGTAGCAAAGGGCGACGTGCTGTGGATAGTGCTCGGCGTACTCACCGTATTCCCCGGCGCGTTCTTCATGTGGATACTCGACCTTATATGGGTACTTCTGAAGGGACACGGCATTTTAATGGGCGAAACTTATCTGGGCTGATATCTGATCAGGTGCTGAAGGGCCGCGTGCCGCACTTTTTGTGCGGCACGCGGCCCTTCATTCAGTCCGTCGGCTGTGAGGCGTAAAAAAAGCGCGCCCTGCGGACGCGCCCCTATTTTTACTGGAAAAGCAAATGTTTTGTGAACAGGCACCAGATGGCGTCCAACCAACCGATGACTATACCGAATATGGTTACAACAAGACAGATTATCAGCCTTACCGCTCCGCCTTTCTTAAAAAATGTTCCCCACCTTACAATAATTTCCACAACCCAGTTTACGCCTGGAATAATGAGAAGGATGATCTGAACAAGACGAGGAAGTTTGTTAAACCAAGTCATAAGCAGCTCCTTTAAATATTTTGTATTTATATTATATCACGCTTGAGCGCCATGTCAACAATAGAATTGTAATTTTTTATTCAAAAAATTTACGCAGTCCGCGCATAGTCCGTTCCCTCTCTCCTCCATAAGGCGGATTTTACCGTTTCTTTTAAGGGGATATCTGCCGCTCTCCGCGCGAGAAGATCCCTCAGACTCACGAAAAATGCCGCGCACGGCCTGCGCGGCATTTTTGTGAACTATTAAACTAATTCTATTATCGCCTCTTCGGATGCGTCGCCGCGCCTCTCGCCCAAAAGGTAGATGCGGGTGTAGCCGCCGCCCTGGCCCAATTCTTCCTTGCGCTGGGCGTATTTGGGAGCGATCTCGTTGAAGAGCTTTTCCATGAGGGGATGCTGCACGTCCTTGGTGCGCGCCCTGAAATCGGACTTCTTTTCGTTGAAAGCCTTGACTTCCTGAAGATCGCGGAGCTTTGCCATTATGTCGCGGCGAACTGCGAGCTTCTTGGGCGAATCCTTTATGGACTTTACGGTTATTTCCTTGCCCTTCTTGTCGGTGGTAGTAACGTCGATCTCCTCGTTGAGATCGTATACGTTTACCGCCTTGGTTATTATCTTTTCAACATACGGCTGAAGCTGCTTGGCCCTTGCCGCAGTCGTCTTTAATTTGCCGTACCACAGGAGCTCGGACGCCTGATTCCTGAGTATAGCCATTCTCTGCTTGGTAGTTCTTCCTAATTTACCGGGCATTTTTTTACTCCTCCTTGTTTGCGAGTGAAAGTCCGTAAGACTGAAGCTTTAAGATAACTTCGTCGAGCGACTTTCTGCCGAGGTTCCTTACCTTCAGCATCTCGTCTTCCGTCTTTCTCGTCAGATCTTCGACGGTGTGTATACCTGCGCGCTTCAAGCAGTTGTATGAGCGCACTGAAAGATCCATCTCTTCGATGGCCATGGCAAGCACCTGCTGCTGCTTGTCGTCTTCATTCTTCACCAGGATATCCATGCCCTTTATCGTATCAGAGAGGTTGACAAAGAGGCTGATATGGTCCTGCATTATCTTGGCTGCAAGGGAAACTATTTCCTTTGCGCTGAACGCGCCGTTCGTCCATACTTCCAGAACGAGTTTGTCGTAGTCGGTGTTCTGGCCTACGCGCGTGTTCTCTACGTTGTAGTTGACCTTTTTAACGGGGGTATAGATGGAGTCGATGGGGATGTAGTCGATAAGGTCGCTGCGCGTATGGTCGGCGCCCTTATAGCCCCTGCCCCTGCCTATGGTAATCTCCATATCTATCTTGTGTCCCGCGTCTACCGTGCAGATATGCTGGTCGCCGTTGATTATTTCTATCTCGGCGTCCTGCTCGATATCGCTCGCCTTGACTTCTGCGGGGCCCTCTTTGTAGAGGTGAACTACTTTTACGTAATCTTTATCTGTAACCTTGGTTTTGATTGCCAGCGTCTTGAGGTTGAGGATTATCTCAGTCACGTCCTCTTTTACGCCGGGCACAGCCGAAAATTCGTGCTTTACGCTGCCGTCCAAAAACCTTATTCCCTGCGCCGCCGCACCGGGGAGCGCGGACAGGAGTATTCTTCTAAGGCAGTTGCCTATTGTAAGACCGAAGCCCTTTTCAAGCGGTTCGACTACGACCTTGGCATAAGCCTGGTCCTCGCTCTCTTCCACTTCGATTTTGGGCATATCCATTTCGATCATTATACTACCTCCTTATATTCGGTTGTTTATTACTTGGAGTACAGCTCGACGATCATGTGCTCGGAAATCTGGCTGTCGATATCCGACCTTACGGGCAGTTCGAGAACTTTGCCCTCAAGTTTTTCGGAATCGAACTCGAGCCACTTGGGCATGTTAGCCGCGGGTTTCGAGCCTTTAACCTCCGCAAAGAATTTGTTGGCTGTTTTGCTTTCCTTAACGGCGATGACGTCGCCCTTTTTAACGATATAAGAAGGGATGTTCACCTTCTTGCCGTTCACGGTGAAGTGGCCGTGGTTTACAAGCTGCCTTGCCTGAGCGCGGGACGCGCCGATGCCGAGGCGGTATACCACGTTATCCAGCCTGCGCTCCAAGAGCGAGAGCATGTTTTCACCGGTGATGCCCTTCATTCTGTCGGCGCGCTCATAGTACTCCCTGAACTGGCCTTCCTGCACGCCGTATATCCTCTTGACCTTCTGCTTTTCGCGAAGCTGCTGGCCGTATTCGGAGACCTTCTTCCTGCCCGTGCCGTGCTGGCCGGGAGCCATGGGCCTCTTTTCGAACGGGCACTTGCCCGTATAACATTTATCGCCCTTTAAAAAGAGCTTTCCGCCTTCCCTTCTGCAGAGGCGGCACTTTGCTTCTCTGTAAGTCGCCATTTTACACTCTCCTTAAAACTTAAACTCTGCGGCGCTTGGGGGGCCTGCAACCGTTGTGGGGGATGGGGGATACGTCGGATATGAGCGTGATCTCCACGTCGCATGCGGCTATCGCCCTGATTGCCGATTCTCTGCCCGCGCCGGGGCCCTTTACGTATACTTCAACCGAGCGGAGGCCGTGCTCCTTTGCGGCCTTAACGGCAGTCTCCGTTGCCATCTGTGCGGCGAACGGCGTGCCCTTACGGCTGCCCTTGTAGCCGAGCGAACCTGCGCTCGACCAGGCGATGGCGTTGCCCTGCGCGTCGGTTACAGTTACCAGGGTGTTGTTGAAAGACGACTGAATATGAACCTGACCTTTATCAACCTTTTTAAGCTCTCTGCGCTTTCTTACGGTTGCAGTCTTTTTTGTTGCTGCCATTTATTTACGTCCTCCTATTACTTTGCGCCCTTCTTCTTGGCGACCGTGCGGCGGGGACCCTTTCTCGTCCTCGCGTTTCTCTTGGTGGACTGTCCGCGAACGGGAAGTCCCTTTCTGTGCCTGATGCCGCGATAGCATCCGATTTCCATAAGACGCTTTATGTTGAGGGATACCTCGGAGCGGAGTTCGCCCTCCACCCTCACGTTATGGTCGATATATTCCCTGAGCTTGGAGACGGTCGTCTCGTCGAGATCCTTCACGCGGGTATCGGGGTCTACGCCCGTTGCGGCAAGAATCTTCTTCGACGTTGCAAGCCCAATGCCGTAGATATAGGTGAGGCCTATCTCTATTCTCTTCTCTCTGGGTAAATCCACACCGGCAATACGTGCCATTGATTTAAATTCCTCCGTTTAAACTTTTCTTTTAATGTTGGATTTTTGATATGTCAACGGCCGAGGCCGCGCGCGCAAAAAAGTGGAATGGACGCACGCCGCTTTCGGCACAATTATTTTTTGTTTTATAGGCGCACCGCTCTTTGCGGGGGTGCGCCCGTATTTTTGATATGGGGGCAAAGGCCGCCCTTTCAAGTCAGAGCCCTGCGCAAAACTTTTGCGCGCAGGGGGCTTAAACGCCGCCCTCTCAGCCCTGACGCTGTTTATGGCTCTTGTTCTTTGAGCAGATGACCATAACTTTGCCGTTACGCTTAATTATTTTGCACTTATCGCACATAGGCTTTACAGAAGGTCTAACTTTCATAATTAACTCCTTTTATTTCACGAAATTCTCGCGCGGGCCGCGCGCGACAATTTCCGTGATTTGAGGAGCGCTGCTCCTCTTCGCGCGACCTCTAAGGGCCCTCGGTTATTTAGTCGCGCGAATTCACCTCTGGTGAGCTCGCTTTCGCGACAAATTGAGTCGCGCCTGCGCAGGGAAACCCTGCTTGCGCACAATTATTATTTTTAAATAAATTTAACCTTGTTCTCAGGCTGGATATCCCTCGGAGATGCTGTTCTCCGAAAGCATACTGCCTGTAAAAACTTCAGAGAAGCGAGTAAGACAAGGAGCGTGCGGAAGGTTTGAGGGAGTGTACAAAGACGTACATGACCGAAA
>DVHB01000114.1 GCA_018712405.1 Candidatus Coproplasma stercoripullorum | reverse complement strand
TCGCCATTATCACCGGAATGGCTCCGCTTGTTGGACTTGAAGGGAACGGACATTTTAAGAATTGCCTGATTTCGAAGGATTTTTGATTAAAAACGGCTAAAATCAAGGCATTTTTTGATTAAAAAATTTTCGTGCCCCAAACGTGCCCCACGCATTTTTACTATAAATTTTAGCGTAAACTTCCGAATACCTGCATTAAAATAAGTCGGATGAACGATAACCGTTCATCCGACTATAATATTTTTAAATCGATAAGCTTTCTAAAGCTCCAAAATTAAGTTTACCTTGAAAAATTTAACATTGCCGCTTACAAATACGCTTTCACACTGTAAACTCACTTGAGCCGCCTTTGATTTCTTCAATATATTAAAATTTTGCGCAATCTATTTGGCATACTCCGGTTTACCTCATCCGCCTTGCTTACAAGGCGCGACATAGCCCCTTTGAAACACTCTTTGTCTGCAGGAAAGATTATAAAATCCGTAGCATTTACAGAATACCCTTCTATCACATACTCATCTGAATCGTCCATGAGCACCACGGGAACACGATAATCTACAAAGCGCAATTTCTGCGCCACCTCCATTCCGTTCAAATCTGGTAATTTTACATCCAAAAATATCATGTCGACAGAGTAGTCGTACGCAGTCAGAAAATCCTTTCCGCTTTTATAGCGCGTTACACAAAAGTCGATGTTTTTCTCCTTTCCGTAACAAAAAATTTTGTCCCTAAGCCAATTTAAGTCCTTTTCGGAAGCTCCGATTATCGCAACATTATACATATTTATTTCTCCGATAACTATATAATTTTAACCTTAACCTGTAAAAGCTATTCAATTTTCAGACGCGGCAAAGGCATCTTCCTGAGATGCGTCGGCGCCGCCTTCCCCGTCTTCTAAAATTTCATCCTCAAAAATTTTAAGAAGCAAATCTTGCTCCTTTCTAATATCTTCCATATCTCGCTCTATCGTATGCAGGTCCTCCTTTTCAAAGCGCAGTTTATCGCGCTTTCTGCCCTCGCCCGTATCTGCAATGCGATAGACCTTTTTTACGCTTCGGAGCGAAAGTAAGGCAAGCAGCGCGACGGCAAAAATGAGAATGCTGTTGAGCACGGAAAACAATGTGGAGAAGACAAACGAGAGGGGAAGATCTGAAAGCGAAATTTCTGGCCTGCCCATACCGCCTCCGCCACCGCCGCCGGGAGGAGGTTGCATGCCGATTCTCAGCGAGGAAAAGAGGCTGCGGTTTCCCGTCATGAGCGAACCGATATCGGTGAGTATCTCCCTGATTTTGAACCACTCGCCCGAAAAGTTTGCAGGCATTTTTCCCTTATCCATAAA
Organism: Candidatus Coproplasma stercoripullorum; assembly: GCA_018712405.1. Taxonomy (GTDB): domain Bacteria; phylum Bacillota; class Clostridia; order Christensenellales; family Borkfalkiaceae; genus Coproplasma; species Coproplasma stercoripullorum. Next base: position 6,605 of record DVHB01000114.1, on the reverse strand, counting down.
GTCTTCGAACTCTTCACTTGAAAAATCTTCGAGCATCCCGCCCGCATTTTTTGAAAAGCACTCCGACACAATAACGGCGACGATGGTGATTGCAACTACGAGCACCGCGACGGCGACGTCGTACCTCGGCATTTTAACGTGGCAGTCGGAGCGATAGTTGTCGTTCATCTCCCTTTCGGCATTGACGTTGAACACGCAGACCACCGCGGCGTACGCAACGGCCGCCGCAATGAGCAGCGGCGAATATAGAAAGAACAACACGGGTATGACAACCGCCATGACTATTTTGAATGTCATATATACGTGCCTGTCGATGTGAATATAATTTTTCGCGCGTCTTTTGATGCCGAGCGCATCCTGCTTTTGCATTCGGCGGATGGCATCCCTTTTGCTGTTTTTCATGCGTTATTCCCTCCTGAGCGCCTCGACGGGATCGAGCGAAGCTGCATAGGACGCAGGGCCTACGCCTGCGCAGACGCTGATTATGACGCTTAAAAGCAGCCCGACTATGTAATATATGCCGTAATAATAAGACACTATATTTACGCCGAGAGATGCCGTACAGGCGTTTACGATTACCGCAACCAGAAGCGACACGACTACGGCGATTGCACCGCTGATTGCGCCCATGAAGGCGGCTTCAAACAGAAATATGCGCCTTATATTGCCCTTGCTGCCGCCTATCGCGCGCATTACGCCTATCTCCTTTATGCGCTCTATGACGCTGATATACAGCACTATGAATATCATTATTGCCGAAACGGCGAGCGATATTGCACCCACCGCAGTCAAGACTATTGTTCCCAGGTCAATGTATGTGAGAATGTCTGCAAGCGAAGAATTTTCGCCAGAAACGGTATAGCCGAGCGTTTCCAAATCTTCGCTCACCGCCGTGAGATATTGCGCGCTCTCCACCTCTACTATGAGCCTGTTAGACGGCAATGCGCGGCCGACGGAAGCATACAAACTTTCCATTAAATTGCGCGGGGCGTATGCGCAGCAGAACGAAGAATATGAAGAACTGTCCTCATATACTCCGCTTACCGTAAGCGCAATTTCTTCACCTTCGCCCATAGAAAGCCGCACGGTCTGTCCTATGACGGAGGACTGATAGTCTTCGCCGCACAGCTCCTCTGCAAGCGTTTGGTTTATATATATCTGCCCGTCTGCGGGCTGCCCGCCTGCGACCGCCGAAGGCAGAGCGCCTTCCGCAGAAGTAAGCGTGAGCAGCGTGCCGCTTATGTTTTCAAAGGAGTAATTTACGTTGTTTTTGCTGACTGCGGCGGAGGATGTATCGCTTACTCCGTCAAGCTTTTCTATCACATCTATCTCCGAAGAGGTAAACGACGTGCCGTCGTCATTTACAATTTCCAGCAAAAGCGCCTCCTCTGACGACACCAGAACCTCGTTGACATACGAAGTTATTCCGGAAGACACGGATAAAATCAGTATTACGGCGGCGATGCCTATGGCCATTGCAATGGAGATGAGCAGGCTGCGCTGCCTTGAACGCCATAGATTTTTCCAGGCGAGAGCCATTATATTTTTCGTGCTCATGCTGCCGGCGCGCGTCGCGCGGCGCGTACGGCTCTTCGCGTTTATTTTTCCTACTTTGATGTCCTGGGCTATTATGCCGTCTGCAATGCTTACAACCCTGCTGCAACTTTCTGCAACCTTCTGCGAATGTGTAACTACTATCACGAGCTTACCACTTTCGGCAATCTTCCTTAAAATGAGCATTACAAGCTCAGCCGACTGACTGTCGAGCGCGCCCGTAGGCTCGTCGGCGAGGATGATGTCGGGGTTGTTTGCAAGCGCGCGGGCGATTGCCACGCGCTGTTTCTGCCCGCCCGAGAGCTGGTTGGGGAGTTTTTCCGCCGCGTGCTCCATTTTTACCACTTTAAGCAGTTTGATGGCGCGCTCCGTCTGAATTTTTTCATCTACGCCGCACATCTTCATAGCTATCTTTACATTTTCTATAACGCTGATGTTGCTTATGAGATTATAGCTCTGAAAAATCATGCCCACGCGCTTTTTGCGGTAGTCGTCCATCTGCTTTTCGGTGAAGTCCTTCAAAAACTCGCCGTTTAAAATTATGCTGCCCGTATAGTTGTTATCCAGCCCGCCGAGAATGTTTATGAGCGTAGATTTGCCCGAACCGCTTTCGCCGAGCAGCGCGACGAGTTCGCCCTGTTTGAATTCCATCGATATGTTGCGCAGAACCGGCTGCGTTTGAGTGCGGGATATGTTGTATTCTTTTTTTATGTTTGCAAGTTCAAGATAAGCCATTTCGTCCCTTTAAGTTCTGTCAGTCTATGGCGGCAAATTGCGCCGCCGTAAGCGTATAAGTCTGGGAATTTACAAGCTGACCGCCGCGCTCAACGACAAACTCTATTGTGTCGCCTTCGCGCATGGTAAGTTTGAGGTCGGAAATATCAAACGAACGATTTATTTCGTATTCCGTGCCCGATATGACTATCTTTTTTATGATATCGCCGGACTGCACGCCCATCGCTTCGGAAACAGACCCCTCTTCAACGCTGTTTACTACTACCCCTTCGCATACTTCGCCGTAGCCCTTTTCGGCGTCGTAGACATACTTTGAATTCTGTGTGCTTACGGTTATGCCCAGCGTAATCTGATAGGCGCAACCACCATTGTCCCCGCTTTCATAGTAATGTATTATATTATCGGCAACGCCGCGGACAATCTGAATGGGGACGGCATAGTTCATGTTTTCGTTTTCGGTATACCCGGCGTTGGTGATGCCGATAAGTTCGCCTTCGGCATTGAAAAGTCCGCCGCCTGAGTTGCCCGAATACAGCGGCGTATCTATGCGTATGGAGCGATAGGAACGAGTAGTGCCGTCTATATCAAGAGATATATAGTCGCTTTCAACGCTCACTATGCCCTGAGTAACGCTTATACCCTGCGATTCGGGATTGCCTATAGCAACAGCGCTCTCGCCTACGTGATAATCATCCGCAAGGGTAACCGCCTGCGCTTCGGGATTTATAGCAAGTATATCCTGCGTCTTTACCCTGAGTACGGCAATATCCGAAGAGACAGAGCCGCCCACATATTCGAGCGCTATGCCGTATTCGCCGTAATCGTAAAGCGTATAGCCGTCCTCATCCTTCAAAACGGTATTGGTATTTTCATCCGTAGCCGCCACGGGCGCGCCCTCGCTGCCGTAAAGATAGCCGTAAATCTTTTTGGCTATTTTAGAGCCGCCGTTATATGTTGCATTCGCCTCGTCGAGATATACCACATGATAGTTGGTAACTATATATGTATAGCCGTCCGCCGAACTATCCATATCATAAATCACCGCAGAGCCCGTATATACCGTAGTATCCGAAACGGTACCCATCATACCGGGGCGCATGGAATAGTTTTCCGAAACTACGAATTCGGTGTAAATCTTCATTACGGAATAGAGATTGCGGTATATAGCCTGCGCCTGGGAATTATCCGAAACGGTAAAGTATTCCGATAAAAATTCTTCAAACGTAATATCCTCATCGCCGACCGCCTGCTTATACTCTTCGTATATTTCGGTAACGGTAAGGTCCTTACCGTCTTCGCCGTTTGTAACTTTAAAAGAACTCGTCGTTCCGTCCGAATAGGTTATGGTGTATATATCCTGCAACCCGTCAGAGCCGGTATATTCCATAGACACCATATATACATTGCTGTCGGCAGCCTCACCACATCCGCTAAGGCATATCCCGCAACTAACAGTAGCCGCAAGGCACGCCGCGAGAAACAATTTTACCCGTATTTTCATAAAAAACCTCTCGTCGTTTTTTATGCAATTATAATGCCGCTACCTTAAACATAACTAAAAAACACACCGCGGTTGCGGTGTGTTTTTAGTGAAAAATTATAACGTTACTGTGAAACTGACGATGCCGTTCCTGCATTCCCCTCTTATTTTTCCCTTATGAGCTTCTGCAATAGCGCGGGCAACCGAAAGCCCTATGCCGCTTCCGCCCGTCTCGGAATTGCGCGAAGCGTCCCCCCTTACAAACCTTTCAAACAGGCCGTCCAGGTCGCCGTCCTTCATATAGGATGCGATATTGCTCATTTCTATTATGTTTTTGTTCTTTACCGCTTTAAGCGATACTTTTATATAATCGCCGTCTGTATATTTTAAGGCATTATCCGCAAGCAGAGCTACAAGCCTTCGTATCATTTCCTCGTTGCCCGTATACAGAACGCCCTTCTGAATATCGCACTTTAAAACCACCTTGTGCGCCTCTGCCACAACGGCAAACTCCTTCATGCTCTCTTCAACGACATCCGAAAGACTGAATTCGAACATACTAATCGCCGTCTGCTCGTCCATTCTTGCAAGATATACAAGCTTTTCCGTCAGCGCAGAGAGGCGCGCAACCTGTTCCTTTATGCCCTCCGTCCATTCCGACTGTCCGCTCTGCATTTCCACAAGCTCGGTATTGGCGCCTATTATGGTAAGAGGCGTCTTTATTTCGTGCCCGGCGTCGGTTATGAACTGCTTCTGCCTTTTATAGCTTTCCGCAACGGGCTTCATTATCCTGCCGGAAAAAATAAAGATTAGCACGAACACCACCGCCACGCCCGCACAGCCTATAACTACGCTGGATATAAGAAAGTTTGAAAAATTATCCAGCCCTACGGAGCAATCGACAAATATATACATCCTGTATCCGTCGCGCATTTCAAGCACGCCGTAGCGGTAAACGCCGTAAAAACCGCTATCAGAACCTGCGGTAAAGGCGTCCTGCGCATAACTTTTGGCCTCATCTTCCGTTACGGAAACTATGCTGTTGAGGTCGGTTCTGACAACGCGCCCATCATAGTTGAGGGTTACGGTAAAATACCGCGTATAGAAGGGCATTTCGGGCGATATATCCTGTGAAGGATGCGCATTGAAATGCCCCTCGCCCTCTTTCAGGGCGGCAATTGCGCTGTCGCCCACCTGAACGACGCCGATGTAATTTACTATATTTATGGTCCCCAATATGCAAAAAAGCACAATAAAAATCGAGCAGATTGATACAATGATAAATTTTTTGCGTACTTTACTGAACATTGTCGTACTCCAGAATATAGCCGAGATTGCGTATTGCCCTTATGCTCACCCTGTCTGAAAGGGCAGCCAGCTTTTTTCTTATAAAGGAGAGGTACGTCCACACTACATTTACCTCGGCTTCGCTGTCGTATCCCCATATTTTTTCTATGAACTGTTCGGTGGAAACAACCCTGCCGATTGATTGCATAAGCATTTCAAGCATCTGAAATTCCTTGTTGCCCAAGCGTATGCTCCCCTTGGGCGAAGAAATTTCAAACGTAATGCGGTTTAAAGATATATCCGCCGCAGTGAGAATATCCTCGCTGCGCTCTCCCCTGCGCCTCAGCATTGCTCTTATCCTTGCAAGCAATTCCTTAGTATCGAAGGGCTTGCCCAAGTAGTCGTCGGCACCGCTGTCTAAACCCTTCACCCTGTCCTCGACTTCGTTTTTTGCCGTCAGCAACAATACGGGCATGGTCTTGTTTATCTTTCTGAATTCTTCAAGTACGGTTATTCCGTCCTTTTTGGGCATCATTATGTCTAAAATTGCCCCGTCGTAATTGCCGTTTAAAAGAAAATTCAACGCCTCTTCGCCGTCGTACACAGCGTCAACCGAATAGTGATTATATTGCAAAATGGCGACGAGCGCCCTCGACAAACTCTTTTCGTCTTCGGCAAGCAACAACCTCATATGTGAAGCACCCCTTAAAAATTATAATCATTTTAGCATGCAAACCTGTAATACACCTTAAATATAACATAAAATTACAGTTTTATAAAGAAAAATCTGTAAAGTTAAATAATGCGGGAAAATTTTGCCAAGCTTTCTTATAAGCATTTACTTCTTGCAGCCAGCGGCGCTTATATTGCCTCGCCGACCATTTTTATTTAGAAGGAATCATTATGTGCATAAAAACAGCACCATACTTGGCTACCCACTTGTAAGGTGCTGTTTTTACGTAACCAACAAAAAATAAACAAACAAGGGGCTTCGATTTTGCCATTCTTGGCTATTAAGTGAGGGGCGCACATACGAAATTTTTGTGAAATTATCTGAGCGATACCCCCAAAAACGCAACTTTTCGTGGCTATTAAGTGAAGGGACTTTTCGCGCTGTACGAGTTTAAATGAATTTTCGGAAAAAATCAAAGTTTTTCCCAGTAATTGTCGGGTAATTATGAGAGGGCTTTTTTACAAATGCACACAATCACTTTTTTGACCGCAAAAATATCTTTGCAAACGTCTATATTTTGCAATCTCGTGTCCTTTGATATATGGAGGAGTTTAAAGAAAAAAGTATAAAACTTTTAGCAAAACCACGTACTGACATCCAAAAAGCGTCCTTTATTTATTGAGGGACTTTTATACTATGTTGTAGCGCTCCCCGCATCGAGCGCAGAAATTTTTGATTTACCCGTTGAAAAACACCACTTGCCGTGGCTACTAAGTGAGAAGGTTATTCATAGGCAAAAAATTTATTGTCGTACCCCGAACTTTTCAAATTTCGTGTCCTTGTTAATATAGAAGGATTTATACGAAGATGAAAGAT
>DVHB01000113.1 GCA_018712405.1 Candidatus Coproplasma stercoripullorum | reverse complement strand
AATTAAAAGGAATGAGCCCGGTACAATACCGAACTCATTACCAAATGATTTAATTAAATTTATGTCCAAACTTTGGGGTTCACTTCAAAATCTGCGAGGCTCTTTATTACACTTTAAACAATCAAGTCAGTTTTATGACGTAGTCGTTGAATCTGATGAGCTGCTGCTTCCCGTCGTCAGGCTGGTAAGATCGCTATATCTGTCTTCATAGAGAAGCACGGACGAATCAAGCTGATAAAGGTTCTGGAGAATATCGCTCTGAAGCCTTGTCGAAGCATTCTCAAGGTCGGAACTCTTAAGCATATCGTAGAAGTTATACTCAAATGTGCCTTCGGTATTTATTCTGCTCCAATCGACATCATATATCTCCCCGTCTTCGCCGGGCTCAAGCACATACGTCACATAGATAAGATGCCAACCATAGTCACCGGCGCAAACGGCAAACGAACCGACTCCGCCTTCTTTTATGGCATACTGTGCCGCATATTCAAATTCCTTGATAAAATCTGTAGTATAAGCGCCGATATCATAACCAACATATCTGGAAAGAATTCCGGTATCGGTCGTATAAGCATACTGAAGTTCGTTCACAATGCTCATAGCCTTATAATAATCGGAATTTTCATTCATGAGGTCGGAGGCAACAAACGTACCGAGATCCACTTTGCCGTAGGCATACATAAACTTTGAATAGTCGATCTCGTCATTATCATCCGTAAACACAGTATTGCCATAGTAGGCAGCACCGTCGGACGAGGTAAAGCTGCCGTCTTCGGACCAATACCCGTAATCCACAACATTATCGCCGAGAACAAATTCAAGATATCCCGAAAATTCACCCAGCATATCATCTATTGTAAGATTGTTGGGGATGAGCGTGTAACTGTCGTCAGAGTTCTTTACGGCCGTACCGTTATATGTGTACATTCCGTAATACTTTTCAAGCGTCTGATACCTTTCAGTATTCGTGAGGTTATCTTCAAAGAACAGAATGTCGCGGTCACTGTCACCGCCGTTGTAATAATCAAGACCGCTGTCAGACGCGTCGAAACTGTAATCAACTCCCCCGTTAAACCATGCAGAGCGTTGGTCGGAGGTAGTTATGTTGCCCAATATATTGTTACGGTACTGGTAATACTGATCCTCAGTGATCACATCGTTGGCAAGCTGAGACGAAAGAGAAGTGAGCTGAACATTCTGCTGCGAGCTGAACGGAAGCAAAATATTATACACATAGCCGAACTTATTGCCGTTGTCAGTATCGGGCGAATACAAAATAAACGATGTATCCGAAAGACTGCTCATTGCCGTTTCAAGGTTGCTTACAGAGGACGAATAATTAGCCGTTTGCTGAGCAACCAGCTCTTCATACCTGTCGGAAACATAAGCGTAGCTGTTTGCTTCTATACTTGCCTCAAGTTCTTTCTCATATAAGTCGTAATAGTTGGAAAGCATCTGCTGGCGAAGCAGATTGAGATAGTCCGACTGAACGTAGCTCAAACTCCACACGTCGCGGATATCGTCGTCCTCGGTTATCAGATAGTTTGCGTCGAGAACCTGTATAAGCGAGTTATACGCCTGCCTACGCGACCACATCGTGGTACCCTCTAAAGCGTCTTCCGAATAGATTCCGCTGTCGGAGAGGAGATAATCGCCGTAGCCGGTATAAATGCCGTAATCAAGGTTGCCGTCAGAATCAACGGGGTAGAAGTTATCGACTTCGGTATCGACGCCGGTAGGCACAGTCGCCGAAGATGTGCCATGGTCGTGCTCGGAATCGAGATTGCTCTCTTCGTAGCTGTCGATGCTCTCATTGAGCGACGACATGAGAGTATACTGCGTTAAAAGCACATAATCCACATTATCTTCGCCTTCGTATTCGTCGATGCTCTCCTGATAATCGAGAAGAGCCTCATACCTTTCGACATCGGTTTCAAAGCCATTGAACCAGGCAACAGCACCGGCAGCATCGGAAAATTCAGTAAACGAAGCGTCCTCTGCCATATCCTTGAGAGTAACAAGGGTTGCATACTGCACGAGCACAGCATTGTTTACAAGCGTTTCGGCAAGAGTTTCAAAGGCTTCACCATAGGTACTGCCGTTCTGAACGAGGGAAGAACCCGCGTTGAGGAAATAGGCCACAAGTTCGCGCTTTAAAATGGTCGTACCCGAACCTATCGCACCAGTATAGGCTGAAAGATCCGAGCTGAGATTTTCAGATTCACTGATATTTACCTCAGCGATAACCTGCTCCATATCAGCCTGCGATAAAGTAGACACAAGCGAGCAGCCTGCAAGCGAAACCGAGCAAGTTATTGCTCCGGCCGTTACTAAAGATAAAATTTTAGTTCTCTTTTTCATTAAAGTTTCTCCGCAAAGTATCCTGCGTTTATTTTGACTTTTCTGTTTGCATTCGCATGTTGCGCACAAACACATTTATCATTATATAATAATTTGAGCGGTATAGCAAATCATTTTTCTAAATTTTAGGTGAAACTTACCGCAAATTTTAAAAATTTTGTCATTATGAGCATGCTTGCGGCGGGATTAGACTGCGGCCGGAAATTTATTCGCGGCAAATTAGTCATTGATACCTGTATCTCAGATCTATACGCATCCATAGCGCCGTTCAGCTTTTTATTGCCGAGTGCCTGAAGAGAAGCAAATTCAAGATAAGCCTCCTTTGCGCTCACCCCTATCTTCGCCACAGCAAACCTTGAGGCGTACGCCTTGAGTACCGCGATGGTGAGCAGGCTGAGCACCTCTTTGGGCAGCTTGCCGTAGTTTTCCTCTATGGAAAGATACACGCGGTTGTAGTCTTTGGCTGTGCGTATTTCGGCGATCTGCTTGTAGCAATCCATTCTGCCCGCAGGCGACTCGATATAGTTTTCGGGGATGTAAGCCGTGGCCTTAATATCGAGCTCGACGCTCGCTGAACTCTCTCCGGATATCTCCTCTTTGAGCATTTTTGAATACAGCTCATAACCGACCTTATCCATGTGTCCGTGCTGTTCGGCCCCCAAAACGTTGCCCGCCCCTCTTATCTCCAGATCGCGCATGGCAATCTTAAAGCCGGATCCGAGCTCGGTGAACTGCATTATTGCCTTGAGGCGCGCTGACGCATCGCTCGTCATTACCTTTTCGGGCTTGAAAGTAAAATACGCCTGCGCAAGGCGGCTGCTCCTGCCCACCCTGCCGCGGAGCTGATACAGCTGGGAGATGCCCAGCCTGTCGGCGTCGATGACTATTATGGTATTGGCATTCGGAAGGTCGATACCGTTTTCTATTATGGTAGTGGTGACGAGAATGTTCTTTTCGCCCTTATAGAAGGCCATCATGTTGCCCTCCAGGAGGTCCTTGTCCATTCTGCCGTGGGCGTAGCACACCTTCCCCTCGGGCACTATCTCGGCGATCTTTCCCGCAAATGTGGATATCGTCTCCACCCTGTTATACAGAATAAACACCTGCCCGCCGCGAGAAAGCTCCCTCACGCAGGCGTCGCGTATGAGCGTTTCGGTCTCCTCCACCACGTACGTCTGCACGGGCATGCGCTTCTGCGGAGGCGTATTTATGGTGCTTATGTCCCTTATGCCCGAAAGAGACATATGCAACGTACGCGGGATAGGCGTCGCCGTCATGGTGAGGCAGTCGATATCGTTCTTTATATGCTTTATCTTCTCCTTGTGCTCCACGCCGAAGCGCTGTTCTTCGTCGAGCACCAAAAGACCTAAATCATAGAACTTTACGTCGTCGGAGAGCAGACGGTGAGTACCTATAATGAGATCGATATCGCCGTTTGCCAGCCGTTTCAGAGTATTCTGCTGCTCCTTGGGCGTTTTGAAGCGGTTGAGCTTCTCCACCCTCACGCCGAAGTCGGCAAAGCGGGCGCATGCGGTGTTGTAGTGCTGTTCGGAAAGTATGGTGCTGGGGCACATTATGGCGGCCTGCTTGCCGCCAAGCACGCAGAGGTATGCAGCGCGCAGCGCGACTTCCGTCTTGCCGTAGCCTACGTCGCCGCACAGCAGCCTGTCCATTACCTTGTCGGAGCACATATCCGCCTTGATTTCGACTATGGAGCTGAGCTGGTCGGGAGTTTCTTCATACTCGAAGGCATCCTCGAACTCCTGCATCATGACAGTATTTTCGGGGAAGCGGTAGCCCTTCTTTTTGCTCCTCTCGGCATACAGCTCCTTCAAGTCGAACGCCATCTTTTTTATTGACTGGCGCACGCGCTCCTTTATTCTCTCGAACTCCGCACCGCCTATCTTGGAGAGCGAGGGATTGTCCTGCCCGACGTACTTGGAGAGGATATCCATCTGCTCCACTGGCACGTACAGCATGTCGCCGCCCTTATATTCAATGGAGATGTATTCCTTAATCCCGTCGGTCGTCTCTATTTTCTGGGTGCCCGTTATCTTGCCGATACCGTGCTTTTCGTGCACGGCGTACTGGCCTATTTCGGGCGCGGTAAACATATCGCCGCGCTTGCGGCGTATGCGCTTGGGCTGCGACGACTTTGTGTACATATCGCCGCTGCCTAAAATGACCAGCTTGCTCTCATGCAGAACAAGGCCGTGGGCGAGCTCCTCCGAAGATACGGCTATGCCGCGCATGGCATAGAGTGTGTCGGGAACGAGGTTTACGGGCAGTCCCTCGTCGATAAACGCCTGCATGAGCTTTTCGGTGCGCGAGGCCGAGCCCGTGAAGGCGAGCACACGGTAGCCGCCTTTCATCCAGTTGCGCGCATCCGTCAAAAGGTCGGCAAATGAATTAAGATAGGATGGTGCGGGCGTCGAACGTAAATTGTATGTCTTAAGCGGCTGAAAGAAAAAAGTACTCCCGAAGAAAGTCTGGAGTGAAATATCTGAAAAAGACGTCAGATGAGAATAGAACTTATCCTTGGGGATGATCTGGTAGAACGAAAAATCAAATACTTCGCCGCCCGCCTTAAGTTCTTTGAATCTGTTTTCGTGCTCGGAATAGAGGCCCTCCACTCTGTCACGGATGAGTTTGCATTCATCCAGATACACGACCGTATCCTCTGGCAACACATCGAAGAGCGTTGTGACATTGGAGAGCAGCGGCATGAGGTATGAAGCTCCCGCAAACGGAGCTCCCCCTTCTGCCTTAGTGATGATATCGTCAGCGATGGCGCGCGCCCTGCCGAAGGCCTTTATGTCGGAAAACTTTTTAAGACCCGCCGCAAGCTCGATCTTAACCGTCTGCAAATCGCCATCGGGAATAATAGCCTCTGCGGCACACAATATCTCTACCGAAGCTATTTCTTTGAGCCGCTCGCCGGACACGGCGTCGTAAGGACGTATTCTTTCGACGGTGTCGCCGAAAAAGTCTATGCGGACGGGATTTTCGCAGTTTATCGGAAAAATATCGAGGATATCGCCGCGTACAGCAAAGCTACCCTTTGCCTCCACCTCGTATTCACGCGTGTAGCCCATGGCAACGAGCTCAGATGACAGATTTACATAGTCGTGCTCCGTACCTACGGCGAGCTCTATGCTCCTCCCGCGCGCGGGAAAGAGCTGCATGGCCGATTCTGCGTCGCATACTACTATGCAAACGCCCGAATATATCCGTTCCGCCGCGGAAAGACGGGCGAACAGCGTTTCACGCGAGACGGCCTCTTTGTATAATAGCACGTCGTCCTTTGCAGGCAGAAGCACCACCTCCCTTCCGGTAAGGCACCTCAGCGACTCGGCCGCCCTGCGCGCCGAGATCGCATCGGCCGTCACATAGAGCATGCTCCCGCAACAAAGCGACGCAGTGAGATATTTATGCGGCTCTGAAACGCCGAAAACCGCCGTCGGCACGCCGAGGCGGATATCTTCTGCAAGGGAGACATAGTCCCCCCCTAAATTTTCGTAAGTAAAAAAGTCCTTCTTCAAAGCAGGTTACCATTACGGGCGCGCGTGCGCCACTTAAGTTGCAATAAAAAACTTTTTTAGTATCTCAACGGCAAACGCGCCGCTCTTTGCCGAACGGTTTTAACCGTTGAACTTAGTCATTACCTCTTCCACGGGCTCGCCCTTCGAGAGGGCAACTGCGGCCTCCGCCGCCCTGCCGCACGCGGAGATGAACAGGTCGTAGTCCTCCCTTCTCACTTCGGAGAGGACGTAGTTGATTATGGGTATATTCACCTCGGGATCGCGGATGCCTATGCGTATGCGCGTAAATTCCTGCGTGCCTATCTCGGAAATGACGGAGCGCATACCGTTATGCGTGCCCGCGCTGCCCGAAGGGCGTATCCTTATTTTACCCTTGGGGATATCAAAGTCGTCGTAGATAACGACGATCTGCGAAGGCTTTGCGCCGTACTTTGCAAGCAGCTGCTTTACAGCCACGCCGCTTAAATTCATATATGTAAGCGGGCGCGCGATTATTACCTTTTCGCCGTTTACATAGGCCTCGGCCACATAGGAGGAACACTCCTTTTTTTTAAACTTTGCACCTAAAATAGCAGCCGCGTCGGCGGCGGCGTTGAATCCCATGTTGTGAAAGGTTTTGGCATATTTTTCTTCGGGGTTGCCGAGCCCCACTATTATATACATTGTATAAACTACCTTGATACCGATAAAACGGCGGACGGTTCTTTTATTTAAAGCGCCACAGCATCTACTGTGGCGCTTATTTTTTGCAATTTGCATTGTCCCCGGTTAAGGGGCACTTTATCAGTCGTATATCTTGGACATGGGCTTATCGAGGTAAACGTTTTCGATAGCCGAGGCGAAGATGGAGGCCGTGGAGATTATCCTGAAGGAAGGAAGCATTTTCTCCTGCGGGATATTTATGGTATCGAGAATTGCAAGCTCCTGTATTGGAGATGCCGCAAGCCTTTCTATTGCGGGACCGGAAAGTACACCGTGCGAGCAGCAGGCATAAATTTCTTTTGCGCCTGCATCCTTCAAGGCTTTTGCGCCCTGCACTATAGTGCCGGCAGTATCTATCATATCGTCGACCATTAGGCAGTTTTTACCCTCAACGTCGCCTATTATGTTCATAACCTCCATCACGTTGGCCTTGGGACGACGCTTATCAATGATAGCCATCTTGGCGTCCATGCGCGCAGCGACCTTCCTTGCGCGCGACACAGAACCTATGTCGGGAGATACGACCACGAAGTTGTCGTCGACCTTGGGTTTGAAATAGTTATACAGCGTGGGGCCGCCGATAAGATTATCCAGAGGAATATCAAAGAATCCCTGTATCTGCATGCAGTGAAGGTCCATAGTGAGCACTCTGTCGGCGCCTGCAGACGTTATGAGGTTGGCAACAAGTTTTGCCGTTATGGGTTCGCGCGAGCGCGCCTTTCTGTCCTGACGGGCATAGCCGAAGTAGGGAATTACCGCGGTGATCCTGCCTGCACTTGCGCGCTTTGCCGCATCGATCATGATCAGCAGTTCCATAAGGTTATTGTTGACGGGACTGCTCGTCGACTGAACGAGGAATACGTCTTTGCCCCTTATGGACTCTTCATAGCGGACATAAATTTCACCGTCGGAAAAGTGGGTTACCTCCATGTCGCCCAAAGATGTATTGAGCTTGGACGCTATGGCCTGAGCAAGCGGCTTGTTTGAATTGCCGGAAAAAATCTTGATCTCGTTGCCGTGATTGATCATTGGGGATATGCCTCCGAAATGCTTTTGTATTTGAAGCGCGCCGTTCTACCTCAGCGGGCGTTCATTTTTTGTTGTATATTAAGTTTTCCGCGCGCCATAACATCGCCGACCAAAATCCCCCTCGGCTACCTATTAAACAGGCAGCATCGGTGAAGCGCATTAAATATTTTATATTTAACGGCACTCATTGTCAACCTTAAAAGGGCAGATATGCAAAATATTTTTTTACGATATTTTTACACAACTGTTACAATCGGTTTGACGGCGGCAGCGGGCGCCATGTACTCTGCTCTTACTCATCTCCCCGCTTTACGCGCTCCCTCATCTCCGAGAAAAAGCCCGAAAGAATAGCAGCACATTCCTGTTCCATCACACCGCCGATAACTTCGGCTTTGTGATTGAGTATGCCCGAATTTGCAATTATGTCGGTGAGCGAGCGCCCCTTGGCCTCATATGCGCCGAAATAGACCTTCTTTATGCGCGCATTTAAAATGGCGCCCATGCACATCGGGCAGGGCTCGAGCGTTACATAAATTTCACACTCAGGAAGCCGCCAGCTCTTCAGTTTTTTGCACGCCTTTTCGATTGCCTCGATCTCGGCATGAGCGGTGGCGATCTGCCTGCTTGTCCGCCTGTTGTGCCCGCGGCCGACGATCTTGCCGTCGCATACAACCACCGCGCCTATGGGCACCTCGCCCTCTTCATACGCCTTCTGCGCGCACTTCAATGCGCTCTTCATAAATTTAACGTCCATATCTTTCCGTAAAAAACTTCAACGCGCCAAAACATTCCCTGATGTCCTTAACGTCCTTTATCGGGTGCGAAAGATGGTCATCGCCGCACTCTATCGTGTATGCAGGAATGTTCAGCCGCTCTATACACCAATCCTTATAGCCGCCCGCTGAACCCGTAATGAGCTTTGTGCGGTATCCCGTAGCGGCCGCCAGAATTCTTGCACCGAATTCATCGCCGCCGCCGCAAAATTCCCAGTATATCTCCCCTCCCTTAGTATGAAAAGAGAATGTAACGCAAGGCACAATTTTAAGCGTAAAATTGCGCAGCGCCTTGCTTTCGGGCTCGGAAAAGGGATAGTCGCCCGTGCAGTTCTCCGCGCCGCGAACGCGTGTATTGAGCGAGCCCGTGCCCCAGCGGGCGTCAAAATTGCAGTTTAAGTCCACGCCGCGCATATTTGCTTTCCACATGGCATTTACCGTCTGTGAGATAATGGCCCCGTCAGGGTTTAGCAAAGGCACTATCCAGCCGCCCCAGCCTGCGGCAACGCCGCGGCGGATATGTTCGAGCGCAAGCCGCGCTGTGACCCACTCTCGCGCATGCACGGCGTAAACGGCTATAAACTGCCTGCCGGTGCCGCCCGTATGCATGGCGAATATCGCCCTGCCGCCGAACGAATAACCCAAAATGCACTTTTTGCCGCTGAAATTATAGTAGAAGTCCCTGATTTCGTCGTATATCATGATAATATGGTATGCAGTGCCGCATTACCATATTATTATAAATACTCGTCTTTACGCGGCAGAGCCAAAGCCGCAACGAGGGAAACGCTTCATTTATGATATTCGCTGCCGCTGTTTATCATATAACCTCGGTATATCTGCTCGCACAGCACAACGCGCATAAGCTGGTGGGGAAAGGTCATGTCGGAGAACGAAAGTTTAAGATTCGCAGCCTGCTTCACTTTGTCTGAAAGGCCGCAGGACGAGCCTATTATGAAAGTGACTTCGGTGCCCCTGTCGTACTGTTTTTTAAGTTCGGCGGCGAGCGCCTCGCTCGAAAACTTTTTGCCCTCTATACAGAGCGCTATAACATAGCCCCTTGCCGCGCGCAGAATGCCCTCGGCCTCCTCTTCAAGATTTTTACCTTCGGCGATCTCGCGTATTTCAAAATTGACGAAGCGCGAAAGGCGCTTTGAATACTCTGCCACGGCCTCGCGGTAGAAGCTCTCTTTTATCTTGCCGACGCAGACGATGTTTACCTTTTGCATAATCAGAACAGCCCCGCTATCCACAGCGCGGCGAGGGCGAGAATGCCGACGCACGCCGCGAGGAAGAAATATTTAACGCCGCCCTTTACAGGCTTATTTAAAGGGGCGCGGCCAAGTATCAGTATGGCCATGCCGCCCAGAAATGACAGCGCCGAGAGCACGGTTATAAGCACCGCAGCCCACAGGGGAGCCCAGTCGAAAAGCGTGCCGGCAGTATCCAGTCCGCAAGCCTGAAGAACTATTATGGCGGCATTGTTTAAAAAGTGGGCGAGCATGCAGGGTATAAGAGAACGGGCGCGGAGAGCGAGAAGCGCAAACACACAGCCGCAGACGAACTGATAGATAGTCTGCACGGGGCTGGCGTGAAAGAGCGCAAAGCACATTCCGCAGAGGAAAATTGAATTGAACTCGCCTGCCTCCTCTCTTATATTCTGCAGAAGCGCGCCGCGGAAGAGCACCTCTTCAAAAACCGCGGGAATTACCGCCATGACCAGAAGCGCAAGCGCTACCCGCCCTCCCGAAAGGTCGGGAAAGTAGCTTGCGGTGCTTTCATAACCGAACAGGTTGAGCAATCTTTCAAAACCTAAGTTGAGCCAGCTCAACGAAAAAAGCAAGCCGAACGCAAGGAGCACGGCCGCACCGCACCACTTTACCGCATTCTTTGCCGTCGAAAGTTTTAACGGCAATACAACTTTAAAGGAAACGCGCCTACGCTTTAATACGATCGGAACGCTTATTGCGACGGCTGCGGGCGCCAAGAGGTAACTTATATAGATATATGCATCGCTCTCCGCCGTAAAATTCGTTGCCGAACATATCAACGAAAATATTATGTTGAGACATATGTAGGCAACCACGGCCGCACTGAAAACTATGCCGCCCGTAACGCAGCCCATGCCGCTCTCGGTATTAACATTCCGTTCCATACGATAATTATACAGCAAACGGGCCTTCAAGTAAATTAATTGTTTTACTTTTATTCCAAAAAGTATTAAAATGAATATGTCGATCACATACAAAGGACTTTCAGATTATGAGATTGTTGGATACCGAAGAGATAGAAAGCGCCGTATACCGTGCGGCAAGGCACGCGGGAGTGAACCTTACTTCTTCATGCAGGGCGGCGCTTGCGGACGCATACGAACGCGAAGCTGACGGCGCGGCAAAGTTTGCATTGGGCGAGCTCATCGAAAACAGCTACATCGCGCGCGAAAAGCAAATGCCCGTCTGCCAGGATACCGGCATGGCCGTCGTCATTTTAGAGATAGGAAACGAGGTGTGCCTTACGGGCAGGCCTGTGTACGAGGCCGTGAACGACGGAGTGAGACGCGCCTATGCCGACGGATACTTCAGGAAATCTGTATGCGACCCAATCACCCGCAAAAACACCGCCGACAACACCCCCGCCGCCATTCATACCGAAATAGTTGCAGGCGACAGGGTGAAGCTGACATTCATGCCCAAGGGGTTCGGCAGCGAGAACATGTCGGCGCTGTACATGCTGAAGCCCGCTCAGGGCGTTGAGGGCATAATCGACGCGATAGTAGAGACTGTAAAGAGGGCGGGCTCCCGCCCCTGCCCTCCCGTATACGTGGGCGTGGGCATAGGCGGCACGTTCGACGGTTGCGCATACCTTGCAAAAAAAGCTCTGACGCGCGATATCGGCACACACAGCGACAGGGAGGATATCGCCGCGATAGAGAGCGAGGCATTGAGGCGGATAAACGGACTGAACATAGGCTGCCAGGGCTTCCACGGAAAAGTGACGGCGCTCGGCGTGAGCTGCGAGTGGGCGCCCACACACATTGCCGGACTGCCTGTTGCTGTGAATATTCAGTGCCACTGCGTACGCTGCGTTAAAGAAATTATTTAGTAAACATCCGGGAGATTGCAATGAAAGAGTTGAAATTACCTCTAACCAAAGAACAGATAGAGGGATTACACGCGGGCGACAGCGTTCTTCTTACGGGCACAATACTAACCGCGCGCGATTGTGCTCACAAGCGCATCATCGAATACATACGCGCGGACAAACCCCTGCCATTTGAGCTTAAGGGAGCTACGATATACTACGCGGGCCCCTGCCCAGCAAAGCCGGGAATGGCTTCGGGCAGCTGCGGCCCCACCACCTCCGCCAGAATGGACAGCTTTGCCCCCGCCCTCTTAGATCTGGGGCTGGGCGGAATGATAGGCAAGGGCGAGATGTGCGAAGAAGTCGCAAGAGCGCTTGAGCGAAATACCGCCGTATACTTTGCAGCGATAGGCGGGGCAGGCGCGCTGTATGGAAATTCCATAAAAAAGAGCGAATGCATAGCCTTTGATGACCTCCTCTCCGAGGCGGTGCACCGCCTGGAAGTGGAAAACTTCCCCGCAGTGGTTGCAATGGACTGCCACGGCGGCAACATTTACCGGCAATAGCGACGCAACGCACGCAAAATGTTTGACAAAACCGTTTTGCGGCAATATAATTCTAAGTGTATTAAAAATCTGCGCCCAACCAAAAGAGGCGCAAAATCAAAGGCAATGACCGGGACAGACGGCACAAAATGCCCCCTTCAGAGAGAGGAATCCGAAAACGGCTGAAAGATTCCTTACGGGGAAGTGGCGTTATTCACCCGCGAGCCGGACGGACGAAATTATTAAGTAGCCCGCCCCGTACGTTCTGCGTAAAAGGACTGTAAATAAGGCGGCCTCAGGCCGCGAAATCAGGTGGTACCGCGGTAATTTATCGCCCTGTGCTTTTTGCACGGGGCCTTTTTATTTACAAATAATTTGCAGGAGAATGTGTATGGAAAACATGCGCGAGATCGATGAGATCAAAGCAAAAATCGACGAAACCGTCAAAGACATAAAGACGAGCGCCACCCTGCGCGAGATCAAAATGAAGTTTCTCGGCAAAACAGGCGAAATTTCCGCGCTCATGAAAAAACTTAAGGAAATCCCGCCCGAAGAGCGCCCCGCCATGGGAAAGGTGATTAACGCGCTCAGGGAATGGGCGGAAAAGAGATTCGACGAGTTTGAAGAGGCCGTAAAGGCCGCCGAGCTCGGGGCGCGCTACGAAAGAGAAAAAATTGACGTGACTCTCCCCGGAAAACAGCGCAAAAAGGGCGCATACCATCCCGACACGCTTATCATCGACGAGCTCGTTTCGGTATTCTCCGGCATGGGATTTGAAATTTTTGAAGGACCGGAGATAGAAAACGACTACTACAATTTTACGGCTCTCAACACGCCCAAAGACCATCCTGCGCGCGACATGCAGGACACCTTCTACCTCGGCGCAGACTATCTGCTGCGCACGCAGACCTCGGCGGGGCAGATACGCGTCATGGAGAACAAAAAACCTCCCATCAAGATTCTTTCCCCCGGAAAGGTATACAGATTCGACGACGACGCCACCCACTCCCCCATGTTCTCGCAGATGGAAGGCCTCGTTGTAGACAAAGGCATAACGCTCTGCGACCTTAAAGGCATGCTCGACGAATTTGCAAGAAAGGTGTTCGGCGACGGCATAAAGACAAGGCTGCGCCCCTCCTACTTCCCCTTCACCGAGCCCTCGGTAGAGGTCGACGTCAGTTGCTTCGAGTGCGGCGGAAAGGGATGCAAGCTGTGCAAGGGCACGGGCTGGATAGAAGTTCTGGGCGCGGGCATGGTAAACAGAGCGGTTCTTCAGAACTGCGGCATCGATCCCGACGAATACACGGGCTTTGCATTCGGCATGGGCATAGAGCGCATCGCCATGCTCAAGTACGGCATAAACAATATGAAGCTGTTATTCGACGGAGACGTGCGCTTTTTGAAGCAGTTCAGGGTATAAGGAGAAAGATATGAAAGCACCGTTAAGCTGGCTTAAAGATTATGTAGATATAGACGTTACCGCCGAAGAGCTTGAGGAAAAGCTCTTTTCGTGCGGATTTGAAGTTGAAGAACTGACAGACGTAGGCAAGGATATTTCGGGAGTTTACGTCGGCGAAGTCACCGAGTGCGAGCCCGTAGAGGGAACGCACCTGCACGTCTGCAAAGTTGACTGCGGAGATAAGGGCGTATTTCAGATATGCTGCGGAGCCGACAACGTTAAAATAGGCATAAAGGCGCCCGTGGCGCTGGAGGGCGCGACCGTCTACGCCACCGCAAAGGACCACGTGACCGTTGAGGGCGTGATGACGATAAAGAAGGGCAAGCTGCGCGGCATAGATTCGTTCGGCATGCTGTGCTCGGGCGTGGAGCTGGGCGTGAACGGTGATATGTTTGAGGGCGCAGACTACAACGGCCTTCTCATCCTCCCCTCTTCCTGCCGCAACGGCGAGGACGTAAAGCCCATTCTGGGCCTCAATGACTACATCTTTGACATATCCGTAACCGCCAACAGACCCGACTGCCAGAGCGTTCTAGGCATAGCGCGCGAGGTCGCCGCCGTGCTCAAAAAGCCGCTCAAAGAGCCGCGCATAGACTATAACACCGTGCACGACGACCGCAAGGTGAAAGTTACGATAACCGCACCAGAGCTCTGCCCGAGATATATCGCGCACTACGTCAAGGACATTAAAATAGGCCCCTCCCCAATGTGGCTGAAAAGGCGGCTGGCGCTGTGCGGACTGCGCTCCATATCCAACGTCGTGGACATCACCAACTTTGTACTTTTAGAGATGGGCCAGCCCATGCATGCGTTCGACCTGGATACGATAGAAGGCAGCGAAATAGTCGTGCGCCGCGCGCATGACGGCGAGAAGATAGTTACTCTCGACGAAAAAGAATTTACGTTAAACCGCGAAAACCTTGTGATCTGCGACGGCAGCAAACCCGCTGCGCTTGCCGGCATAATGGGCGGGCTGAATACCGAGATAAAGGACAGCACCCGCGAAGTGCTGTTCGAGGCGGCAAAATTTGCACGCGACAGCGTGAGAAAGACCTCGCGCTCTTTAGGCCAGCACTCCGACTCCTCAGCCATATTTGAAAAGGGCACTAACGAATACACCACCGAGCGCGCTATGAAGCGCGCCCTGCACCTTATCGACGAGCTCGGCTGCGGCACAGTCACCGACGTGTGCGCCGACGTCGCCACAGAGTATTCCGACACGTCTGTAAAGCACATGGCCGTAAGCGCGCAGAAAATAAACGCACTCCTCGGCATCGAGGTACCCGCAGAGACTATGAAGGAGATACTTGAAAATCTCAACTTCGGAGTATCCATGAGCGGCGACTGTCTCGAGCTCACACTTCCGCCTTACCGCGACGACCTGTTCGGCTATCCCGATATCGCAGAAGAAATAATAAGAATGTATGGCTACGAACACATTCACGGCACGTTTATGCCCACCGCCAAAGTTACAAACGGCGGCTGGAACGAAGAGCAGCGCACCCTTAATAAACTGAGGGACATGCTCGTATCTGAGGGCCTGTACGAGATTTCCAACTACTCTTTCTATTCCGAAAAGGATCTCGATATGCTCAGGATACCCGAGGGAGCGACCGAAAGAAAGTATATCAGAATTTTAAACCCGATAAGCGAAGAACTTGCCGTGATGCGCACATTTCTCGCACCCTCAATGGTGAACACCATGCTGCGCAACTTAAAACGCGGCAACTACGAGGGCGGCGAATTTGAGTTTGCAAAAGTCTATATCCCCGAGAGCGTGCCTATAAACAACTTCCCCGAAGAAAGAATGAAGCTGTGCATAGGGCTGTGGGGCAGCGCAAACTTCTTCGACATGAAGGGGATTACCGAAAATATCGCCGACAGCCTGAACGTAAAATTTGAGTACGTGAGCGGGCAGAGTCCCTACCTGCACCCCGGCATAAACGCCGACATCCTGTGCGACGGCGATAAGGTCGGCTATATCGGCGCAGTTGACCCTGCAATCCTTGAAAGCATTGCCGCCGAAAGACCGATGGTCATTGCTGAGTTAGACTATGAACTGCTGAAAAAGCATGCAAAGCCGTTTAAGTACATTCCGCTCCCCAAATATCCCGAAGCGCAGCGCGACCTCGCGCTCATCTCCGATAGGGAGATCACCTGCGGGCAGATAGAACGGGAAATCTACAGCGCCTGCAAATATGTGACCGACGTAAAGCTGTTCGACGTGTATATCGGCAACCAGATCGAGAGCGGCAAAAAGAGCATGGCATTCACCGTAACTTTTACCCCCAAAGACGAGGCGCTTTCGGGTGAAAAAGTCGACGGATTTATCAAGAAAATACTTTCAAACCTGAAATTTAAGCTCGGAATAACGCTGAGATAATTTAAGCTTAAGTTTTTATACGGCATTTTATAAAAGCAGCGGCAGGCGCAAAATCGCGTCTGCCGCTGCTTTTAATATATTTAGACAGTACTATGCGTGACATAACCATATAAGAAACACATTAAAATGAGTACATGATTAAATAAAATTAATATGCAAGCCTTCTCCGTCAGCAACATACTGCGCTATGGGTATGCAACAAGCCATTCCGACTTCATCATTTACAAACAGACAGGAATACTCAATACTCAGCTTAAGACTGACAAAAAGCGTATACACGCAGCAACTGATACCTGATGTTATCGCCCACTCCACAGCCGAAGCCGCACGTATATACGAATTTAAGCTCAAAACAGCCTCTGCTCCGCCGTCTACGCTCAGTCCCAAAAATGATGTGAGCGGTACGGCTACAGACTGCGGACAGGCATTATGCAAATACTCCTCTGCGCCTGCGCGCATACGCTCGGCGATAAAGTTCGCCGCAGTCATATCCACCTCTATGCCATCCACACAATTATTATCGCCGCGAACAAGCTTAAGGATATCAATTCTTTCAGCTCGCGTTATCTCAGCCGCAACTCCCGCGGCATCGTTTAATGCGCGTTCAAACGATCGATCCGCCGCAACGGAAGCTGTGCGATTAAAGGAGACCGCCATGTAAAACAATATCAGAGCAATCAGAATTAAAAAGGCGGCCAGCGTCTCCTTTACTCTCTTTCTTTTTCTGCATCGCATGTAACTTGCCATAGTTTATTGTATGCCGTTAACTACTGCTTAAAGGCCAAAAAATTCCGCAGAGCCATACAAACTCTGCGGAATTTGAAATTTTACATAATACAATGTGTGGTATTACTTTATCTTTTTGCCTTCACCGAAAGCCTTGCCGCACTCTTCGCCCAATTTAAGATACACATTATTGACAGGATCAAAAGTTATGGGCGTGAATTTTGAAGGATCTATTTTTCCGTCTGTAAGAATGTTCTCGTCTGCACTCACGTTTACTATCTCGCCGATGATGAGACCGTCCTCATTCACCTTTACAAGTTTGCACTCGAGCGTCATGGGCAGCTCTTCTACCACGGGTGCGTCGACATATTCACTCTTTACCGCATGGAAGCCTGCTCTACTGAATTTATCGGGTACGCTATTGCCTGAGACAATACCCACATAGTCACACTCCGCAACATGAGCGGCATCAGCCATACTCACAGTAAATGCCTTGCGGTTCAAGATATTCTTCGTAGTTTTATGTGATTCGGAGAGGCAGAGCGCTACCTGATTATAATCGCTTATTCCGCCCCACGCTGCATTCATCGCGTCGGGAGTACCATCCTCGTTATAAGTTCCTATAATCAATACAGGGAGCGGATACATATAAGTTTTAGCGCCGAAATTTTTTCTCATTATAATATCTCCTTAATTTATGGCCGCGGCCATAGAATTTTTACAGTATATATATAATACCATTTGCGGTGACATAAACGGCGTATACAATTTTTTAGCGCATAAAATTGACATAGCACTCTGCAAGCGATATAATTTAGCGTATGGAAAATATCATACTCATAGGTATGCCCGCATCAGGCAAGAGCACGGCGGGCGTGCTGCTTGCAAAAAAGTTGGGATACGGATTTATCGACACCGATCTTCTGATTCAAAAGCGTGAAGGCTCGTTGCTGTGCGACATATTGAGCGCACGCGGCATAGAAGGCTTTATATTCGTCGAAGAAGCCGTAAACGCCGAAGTGACTGCCGATAGATGCGTCATTGCGACAGGCGGCAGCGTGGTGTACGGAGCCAAAGCAATGCAAAACCTG
Organism: Candidatus Coproplasma stercoripullorum; assembly: GCA_018712405.1. Lineage (GTDB taxonomy): Bacteria > Bacillota > Clostridia > Christensenellales > Borkfalkiaceae > Coproplasma > Coproplasma stercoripullorum. Next base: position 1,972 of record DVHB01000113.1, on the reverse strand, counting down.
AAATCTTTGGGAAAAGTAATATATCTTAAAGTGGGGCTGAGCTCTCTTGAAAACAGATTGCGCAACGAGGATATATTCGCCCGCGGAGTGGTGATGCGAAAACGCGGAGAAACGCTTGCAGAACTGCTTGACGAACGCGCTCCGCTCTACGAGAAATATGCCGACTTAACCATAGATTGCGACAAGCTTAATCTTGATCAGACCGTAAACGCCATTATAACTGCGGTAAAAAATTGTCAATACCGATAAAACCAAATTCAACGACAAAAGTAAAGCCCCGTTTAAAATAAACGGGGCCTTGTTTTACTTGTTGATTTCGTCCTTTAAAGCCTTACCGGGCTTGAACGAAGGGACTTTGCATGCGGGAATTGTGATCTTTTCACCTGTTGCAGGATTTATACCCGCCCTTTCTTCACGCTCTTTAGCTTCAAATGTGCCGAAGCCTACAAGCTGAAGCTTATCACCGCTTGCTATAACATCTTTAACAGCGCCTACAAAAGCGTCGAGGAATTTTTCAACTTCAAATTTTTTGAATCCGGTTTCGTCGACTAACTTTGCCACGAATTCGTTCTTGTTCATATATATTTTTCCTCCTGTGAACATTTTAAGAACATGATATAATTATACCATATTGTATATTACATGGCAACAATATAGCCAAAATTTTCGTCAACATTCTAAGCAGGGTGTTTTTGGAAATCTTATTTATTATATAAATTAAATGCAGGCTAAAAATATCTTAGACGTTTGGCTACGCAACATTGAGCTGAAGCCAATCCCAAACCAACCGCAAGAAGCGGCGGTTTTCGCGCCTTATACTGATTCGCGCGGAAAACAGCGGGTATCTGCTATCCTGTCAGAGACGGATACCTGTGACCCGCAACGAAATTTTTCGCCTTGCCTTCCCACGCATCCCCTACTACCTATCCATAAATCAAAATCAATGGGAAGACATTATGCCTTCCCATTGATTTTGGTCGAGGCGACGGGATTCGAACCCACGACCTCTTGGTCCCGAACCAAGCGCGCTACCATCTGCGCTACGCCTCGATACAGAAGGCCTGCAAATGCAGGCCTCGCCATTATTTGTCCGCTATACGGACTTTGACTGGAGCAGGTGACGGGCGAGCGCATTTTTTAATGCGCCGACTTCGCGCTGAAGCGCTCGTCAAATTTTGCTGCAAACAGCGCACTGTGCTGTTTGCTTTACGCAAAATTCCCTCTCGGGGTTCGACTCCCGTCCTACTTGATTTATGTCCGCTATACGGACTTTGACTGGAGCAGGTGACGGGAGTCGAACCCGCCGAAATCAGCTTGGGAAGCTGACGCCATACCGATAGGCGACACCTGCATTTTTTACAGCTAAATTAATATACCATAATTTACAGAAAAAGAAAAGCATAATCGCACAACTTTTTAAATTTTCTTTAATTTGAAGCCGCTCATTGCATATTTTGCAGAGGTGTGCTATTATAGATGTATGTATAGGGAATTTGAAATGCTCCTTGCCGAGAAACCATTTAACATGATAGCCGCAGGCCAAAAGACAGTTGAGGTGCGTTTATACGACGAAAAACGCCGTAAGCTGAATGTTGGCGACACTATCAAATTTTTTTGCCGCGAAGATGAAAGCCGTTTTCTAATTGCCAAAGTCACATTTCTCCGCCGCTTTGCAACTTTTGAAGAGCTATACTGTTCTGAATTGGCTACGGCCGCAGGCATGGGCAAGATGACAGCGACTGAAGCGGCCGAAAGTATGTATGAATACTATTCTCGTGAACAGGAGGCACATTTTGGCGTGCTGGCCATAGGTTTGAAAGTAGATACGAATAGCTTATGCCGCAAATTGCGGCAAGATTACAGTACAATATAAATATTTTAAAAATTTTGGAATTGTCAAGTAAATAATGTCAAAAAGTTCCAAAAAAATTTTAGAACGGTATGAAAATGGTAAAATAGAAGCAGCCGCGGC
>DVHB01000112.1 GCA_018712405.1 Candidatus Coproplasma stercoripullorum | reverse complement strand
CGAAAAATGCCGAGCACGGCCTGCTCGGCATTTTTGTGAACTTTATTTCATGAAAGCTATAAACGCCCTGTAGTTGCTGTACAGGTCGGCCTTGGAGATAAGCTCCCACGGCGCGTGCATGGAGATGACGGGCACGCCTAAATCTACCGTTTCGATATTCAGATTTGCAAGGAATTTTGCAACGGTGCCGCCACCGCCGCCGTCCACCTTGCCAAGCTCCGCCGTCTGCCAGACAACGCCCTCCTTTGCGAACATTGCGCGCACTTCGCCCACAAATTCGGCGTTGGCGTCGTTGGAGCCGCTCTTGCCGCGCGCTCCCGTGAACTTGTTCATGCAGGTGCCGCACGAAATTATCGCCGAGTTCATCTTTTGCCTTTCAAATACTTCGTAGAAATTGGGATCGTATGCGGCGGTAACGTCGGAAGAGAGGCACTTTGAAACAAAGCGCGTCTTGCGGTAACTTGCCCCCATGGCCTCGCAGATGTCCTCCATGAGGTCGGCGTAAATTTTGCTCTGCATGCCTGTGTTGCCCTCGCTGCCTATCTCCTCTTTATCGACGAGGAGAGCCATCACGGTGTGCTCGCTCTCGTTATCTAAAACGGCCGTAAGCGCGGGGTATGCGCACACCCTGTCGTCATGGCCGTAGGCGCCTATGAATGCCCTGTCGAAGCCGATATCGCGCGCCTTGAATGCGGGCACGGCCGAGAGCTCCGCCGAGAGGAAGTCCTCTTCGCACATGCCGTATTTTTCGTTGAGGATATTTAAAATGTTGAGCTTGAGCTTTTTATCCACCTTTTCGTCGTCGTAGGGCATGCCGCCCACAACGACGTTGAGCTGCTCGCCCTCGATTATCTTTGCGCCGCCCTTTGCCATCTGCTCCGCGCCGAGATGAGGCAGGAGGTCGTTGATATAGAATACGGGGTCGCTTTCATCCTCGCCCACCTTTATTTCAACCTTTTTGCCGTCCTTTAAGATGACGACGCCGTGCAACGCGAGGGGGATCGCCGTCCACTGGTACTTTTTGATACCGCCGTAGTAGTGCGTCTTTAAAAAGCACATGCCGGAATCTTCATACAGCGGGTTCTGCTTTATATCCACCCTGGGCGCGTCGATATGCGAGGCGATGAGGCGGAAGCCGTCCTCTTCGAGGTTCTTTGTGCCCACGCGGAACACCACCACGCTCTTGCCGCGGTTTATGAAATACCTCTTGTCGCCCGCTTTGAGCTTATCGCCGAAACGGTATTCGGAAAAACCCGCCTTCTTCGCCATATCCACGGCTACGGCGCACGCCTCACGCTCGGTCTTGGCGGCGTCTAAAAAGGCCTTGTAGCCCTCGGCATAGCCGAACATGGCCGCGCGCTCATTGTCTGAGGCCTCTGAAAAATAATTCTTTTTCTTGTAGGCAAGTTCTTCAAAAAGCTCCTGCCCCTTTGTTTTTTCTGCCATAAAAAACGCTCCTTTGCAATTTTTATTCCTGCGATATTATATCACCGCCGCGCGCCAAATGCAATCGTATGAGCGGGCATGAATACGCCGTTTAAGATAGAATTTTAAATACAGTCAAAGCTGACCGGAACAAATGCAAAATTAAAAACCGCCGCATTAAGCCTGCGGTTTTTAATTTTAAATCGGGGTATTTTCAATTGAGTACCATTCTGTCGTTTATCTCGCCGCCCGATTCGCGGAAGCGCTCCAAAAGGTCCTTTACCTCAAGGCGCGCCTTCTCTTCGCCGCACACGTCGTAGATTATTCTGCCCTCCTGCATCATTATCAGCCTGTTGCCAAGGCGGATGGCGTCGAGCATATTATGCGTTATCATAATGGTCGTAAGGTTGTTCTCTTTGGTCAGCTCATCGGTAAAATCAAGCACCCTTGCGGCAGTTTTGGGGTCCAATGCCGCGGTATGCTCGTCCAGAAGTAGCAGTTCGGGCCTGTTGAGCGCCGCCATAAGCAGCGTGAGCGACTGCCTCTGCCCGCCCGAAAGCAATCCGACTTTTGCCGTCATTCTGTCCTCCAGTCCCAGCCCGAGACGGGCGAGCTGTTCGCGGTAGAACTGTTTTTCCGCTTTTTTTATGCCGGGCATCAAAGAGCGCGTTTTGCCGCGGCGATAGGCGAGAGCAAGGTTCTCCTGTATCTCCATGTTGGGCGAGGTGCCCATCATAGGATCCTGAAAGACGCGGCCGAGGTATTTTGCGCGCTTGTATTCGGGCAGTTTTGTTACATCGCGCCCGCTTAAAAGTATCCTGCCGTCGTCAACATCGAATGTGCCGCATATGGCGTTGAGCATTGTGCTCTTGCCCGCGCCGTTGCCGCCTATTACCGTTATAAAATCGCCCTCGTTTACAGAGAGATTTAAGTTTACGAGCGCCCGCTTTTCGTTGACAGAGCCGCGGTTGAAGGTTTTGCTCACATTTTCAAGCTGAAGTATTACCTTATTTTCCATCGCCGTCACCCCCTGCAAGGCCTTCTCCGTCAGCGGCGGGTCCTGCCTTTTTGCGCCTCTTCCACTTTATTTTGCTGAAATATTTTTCCTTTAAATAGGGCACGGCGAGGAATATTGCAACGACTATTGCAGCAAGCATCTTAAGATACTCGGTATCGATATTCAGCCAGATGACGAACTGATATACTATGTAGTAGATAATGCCGCCGAGCACCACGCCAAGAAGCTGCACGGCGAAGTTGCGGGATATGCGCGTGACGATCGCCTCGCCTATTATCACGGCGGCGAGTCCGATAACTATAGCGCCGCGGCCCATGTTTATATCGGCAAAGCCCTGATACTGCACAAGCAGCGCGCCCGCGAGCGCGACGAGCGCGTTTGAGAGCATGAGGCCGATTATCTTGTTCAGATTAACGTTTATGCCCTGCGCGCGGCTCATGTTGGGGTTATTGCCCGTGGCGCGTATACCGCAGCCCATCTCGGTGCCGAAGAACCAATACAAAAGGCCTACTATCACGGCGATAAAACCGACCAGAATGAGAATCGACCAGGCGGTATTCTCCATAGAAGTGGCGCTGATTATCACGTACTGCCCGCGCGTATCCACCGCCGTGTTTGCCTGCCCCATGATTTTAAGATTGACTGACCACAGTATAAGCTGCGTGAGTATGCCCGAAAGAATGGCGGGTATGCCCATGAGCGTGTGGAATATGCCTGTGACCAGCCCCGCGAGCGCACCCGCAAGCATGGCGACGAGTATGGCGAGCCAGGCGTTTACGCCGGCCGCCATGAGCACGGCGCAAACCGCGCCGCCCGTGCAGATGGAACCGTCCACCGTCAAATCGGCAAAGTCGAGCACCTTATAGGTGATATATACGCCTATTGCCATTATGCCCCATATCAGACCGAGCGCGATCGCGCCCGGCAACGCTGACCAAAACATAAAACTTCTCCCTCAATTGTTTTTTATACATATTTTAACAGCATGTCCGGGTTTTATCGGGCGCTGTAGAACGTGTTACATGATCACTCTATCGGTGCATAGCCTTCGGGAATGGTTATCCCGAGTTCTTCACAGATCTCCGCATTATACTTGCGCACGGGGTTTTCATCGTAGCGCACGGGCATAGTTGAAACGTCCGCCCCCTCTAAAAGTATCTCGGCCGCCATTTCGGCGGTTATCACGCCGAGATTGTAGTAACTTATCGAAAGGGTGGCTATGCCGCAACCGCTGCAAATACCCTCTTCTCCCGCTATTATGGGAATGCCGAGCGGACGGCATACATTGTCTATAAGCGCGGTGTTGGAGGCCACGGTGTTGTCCGTGGGCAGATATATCACCTCGCTCTCGGCAGCCATGCGCTGCACGACGCTCTGCAGGTCATTGGAATCCGAGAAAGAATAGAGCGTGCATTCATAACCCATATCCATGGCCTCGAGCGACTTCACCATCTCGTCCACCTGGAAGCGGGAGTTCGGCTCTGCGGAGCAATATAAAAGCCCTACCTTTCGCGCGTCGGGCACAAGCTCTCTTATCATCTGCGCCTGTTCGGAAAGCGGCGCAAGGTCAGATGTTCCCGAAACGTTGGTGCGCGTGCCCTCCTCAGCCACATAATCATCAAGGCTGAGCGCGACGTCATACACAGTCACCGACGTGCCGAGCACGGGTATATTTTCCGTGGCGTTATACGCCGCCTGCAGCGCCGCCGTGGCGTTCGACATGATCAGGTCATACTCCTTGGCCACGAAGTTGTTGGCGATGACAGAACAGTTTACCGTATCGTTCTGTGCGTTCTGATAATCTATTTTAATAGTCTTGCCCACCTCGCCCATGAGCTCGGTGAGCCTGTCGGTAAAGCCCTCGGTGGCGGCGTCGAGCGCGTCGTGGCGGACGAGCTGGATGATGCCCACGGTATAGTCATACCCCGCCGACTGCGAGGGGACAAAACCGAGCGCGACTATGCAGACGCCGAATACCGCCACTGTTGCGGCGAGACTTTTGATACCCTTGTGCATATTGCACCCCTGAAAACATATTTGATTTATGATAACATAGATACATACCCGCTGTCAATACACTTTATCAAAATAAAGTATAAAAGTACAAATAAATGAGTGCGGCTATCGGTGCAACTCGGCGGCGGGCGTTGCCGCAAAAGCCGTGACCGCATTTTTGAGTTGACAAAAAGCGCAAACGGCTATAAAATATACGGGCAGCATGTATGCGTGCGCAATTCGGCGCCGCAGGCAAATTTTAATGCGGATATGGCGGAACTGGCAGACGCGCAGGACTTAGAATCCTGTGGGCAACCGTGCAGGTTCGATTCCTGTTATCCGCACCAAAATGGCGGGGAGCACTGTAGCGCTCCCCGCTTTGCTTCATTTTACCTGATATTTTTGCGCGGCAAAAAATTATAAAGAAAACTCCGTTCATATAGTTGACATTAAAATCATACTATTGTACAATACACAGCGCTCAATGAACTGACAACTTATCGTTTATCGGAGAACTTGCGGCCGCAGCCGCAACTGTTGATAAGATACGGGTGCGCCCGATTGTTTAAAACGCAATCGGGCGCACTTTTTTATGCTCAGATAAAAAAGAGAAAAAATCAAATTAAAACCAAAAGGAGACCACAGAAATGAAACTCATTTTGCGATTTTTAAAGCCGCACTGGAAAATGTGCCTTCTGACTGTGTTTCTGCTGTTTGTGGACGTGGTCGGCGCGCTCGCCATTCCCGCGTTTGCGGCAGAGCTTATGAACGAGGCCGAGAGGGGCGTTGAGTTCAACACGCTTGTAATAACGGCGGTGCTGATGGGCGTGGCCGCCCTTATCGCCGGCGCCGCCTCGATAGGCAGCGTATTCGCCGCGGCAGACCTTACGGCAAGAGTGGGCGCGGATATGCGCGACGCGCTGTATAAAAAGTCGCTCGAACTCGCAGTCTCCGACTTCCGCACCTTCGGCACGGCATCGGTAACCACCAGGACGGTTTCAGACATTACAAATATACAGACGACGCTTATAAACACGATAATGCTGGTGCTGCCCGTTCCGCTGGTATTCATTCTTTCCATAGTCATGGCATTCATACTCGACTGGGCAATGGGGCTCATACTGCTCGGCATTCTCATCATCATAATGATCATAGCGGTATTTATTATAAAGAGCTCCTCCCCGCTCTTCAGAAAATTGCAGAAACTGCTCGACAAGATGAGCTCGGTGCTGCTTGAAAACATCACGGGCGTGAGAGTCGTGCGCGCTTTCAACAACGAGGAGAGAGAGGAACGGCGCATGGACGACGCCTTCAGCGGCTATGCCTCTACCTCGATAAAGGCCAACCGCAGGTTCGCCCTTTTGGACGGCATATCCTTCTTCGCCATCAACATCCTGATAATACTCGTATATGCATTGAGCGGCTTCCGAATAAGTGCCGGCTTATTCGAGGTGGGCGACATTACGGCGATAATAGAGTACGCAATGTTTGCGCTGTTCTATCTGATGATGGCGCAGATGGTCATACTCACGCTGCCCAGAGCGCTTGAGTGCTGCGAGCGAATCCGCTCGGTACTCGACTTCTCCCCCACTATTGCCGACAACGTTGAAAGTCCCGTACAGCTTGACGAGAGGTCAGGCAACGTTTTGAAATTCGAGCGCGTGGCATTCCGCTTTGCCGACGCTGACGAATACACGCTGAGAAAGCTGAACTTTGCGTGCAGACGAGGGCAGACGACGGCGATAATCGGCGGCACGGGCAGCGGCAAATCTACCGTCGCTTCGCTCATGCTGCGCTTCAACGACGTAACCGAAGGCAGAGTACTCTTAAACGGCGTGGATATTCGCAGAATGCCGCAGTATCAGCTGCGCGACAACATAGCGTATGTTCAGCAGCGCGCATGGCTGTTTTCAGGCACGATAGCCGAAAATTTAAGGTACGGCAACGAAAATGCCACCGACGAGGAGTTGTGGCACGCGCTCGAAGTCGCGCAGGCGGCAGACTTCGTAAAAAAACTGCCCGAAGGCTTAAATTCCTTCGTTGCGCAGGGCGGCACCAACTTTTCGGGCGGGCAGAAGCAGAGGCTCTCGATTGCCCGCGCGCTCGTAAAAAAGCCGCAGCTGTATATCTTTGACGACAGCTTCTCCGCGCTCGACTTCAAGACGGACGCCGCGCTCAGGCACGCGCTCGCCTACGAGACGCAGGACGCCGCTGTGGTGATAATCGCACAGCGCGTGAGCACGATACGCCACGCCGAACAGATAATAGTTTTAAACGAGGGCGAACCCGTAGGCGTGGGCACGCACGAAGAGCTTATGGAAAACTGCTCCGTTTACAGGGAGATATATAAATCTCAGACCAAGGAGGAGGACGAACAATGAGCAAGAAAAAATTGAAAGTTGCGGTCCGCGAACACGACGCACCGCAGTATGCAGGCAAGACGGCAAAAAGATTATTCGGCCAGCTCAAAGACCAGCGCTTCAGGCTGGTAGCCGTGGCCGTATCCATACTCATATATACCGCGCTGAATATCTTTACCCCCTATTACAGCGCGATAGTAATAGACGCCCTCTCGGCCGCCGTCAGAGAGGCGATAGAGACGGGCTCGTTCAACTTTGCCTGGGAACCGCTCGGCAGGGAGATGACCATCTTGGGCGTTATGTATATGGTGATGGCGTGCTTCTACCTGTTCCAATCGTATCTTATGGCGAGCGTTGCCGAAAATCTTATTTTGAAACTCAGAAGGCAGATAAGCAACAAGCTGAATAAACTCCCCCTGCGCTTCTTCGATGCGAACAAGCCGGGCGAGATATTGAGCCGCGTGACCAGCGACCTCGACAAGGTATCCGAAACGCTGCAGACCGGCCTTTTGAAGCTCTTAGTTGCGATAGGCACCATAGCAGGTTCGCTCGCGTTCATGTTCTACTACAGCTGGATACTTGCGCTGATATTCATCGCGTTCATGGCTATAGGCGTGGTGATAACAAAGATAGTATCCAAAAAGAACTTAAAGGCGGCCTCCGAAAGACAGGAGGCGATCGCCCGCCTTACGGGCATAGCCGAGGAATATTACACGGGCAGGGACATAATAAAGGCCTTCAACCATGAGGAAGAGAGCGTAAACAAGGTATACAAGGCCGTTGACGAGGTTCGTCTTTCCACGCGGGACGCCGACTTCTTAACAAATGCTGTAAACCCCGCCGTAAGGTTCCTCTCGCGCCTGTCGCAGGCTGTGATACTGCTTATCGCAGGCTACTGGATGATACACGGGCAGATGACGATAGGTATCGTGCAGGCATACTTCCAGTACCTCAACATGTCGGCAGAGCCGATAACCGAGGCCTCGTTCATGATAAACTCGCTGCAGTCCGCACTCGCTTCGGCAGAGCGCACATTCGAGTTCCTTGACGACGAGGAGGAAATTCCCGACACTACCACGCCCGTAAACCTCGACAGGGCGGATGGCAGGATAGCCTTCGAGCACGTAAGTTTCGGCTACACGCCCGAAAAAATTCTGATGAAGGACATAAGTTTTACGGCAGAGCCGGGACAAAAGATAGCCGTCGTAGGCGCGACAGGCGCGGGCAAGACTACGCTTATAAACCTTTTAATGCACTTCTATGAGGTAAACGGCGGCGCGATCACCATCGACGGCATAATCTCCACCGACCTTACCCGCAAGGGACTGAGGAAGAACTTCGGCATGGTATTGCAGGACACTTGGCTGTTCGGCGGCACAATAGCCGAAAACATAGCCTACGGCAAGCCCGACGCCACGCGCGAGGAAATAATAAACGCGGCAAAGATGGCCAAGGTGGACTACTTCATCCGCACAATGCCGCAGGGCTACGATACGGTTATAGAAAACGATGCCAACAACCTCTCCGTGGGACAGCGGCAGCTTTTAACAATAGCCCGCGTATTCCTGTGCGATCCGCCTGTGCTGATTCTGGATGAAGCCACCTCCTCCGTCGATACGCGCACGGAAGCAGAGATAGGCAAGGCGATGAAGGAGCTGATGAGCGGCAGAACGAGCTTTGTAATTGCCCACCGCCTCTCCACGATCCGCGATGCCGACAACATTCTGTTCATGGAGAACGGCAACATCATAGAGCAAGGCAACCATACAGAGCTTTTGGAAAAGGGCGGCGCATATGCAGCACTCTATAACAGCCAGTTTGCGTAAAATTCAGTTCGCAACAAAACGCATAAAAATGTTAAGGGGGCAACTGCACTTTCAGTGCAGTTGCCCCCAACATATGTCCGAAATAACGGCTATTTTGCAACCTTTTTAAATATAGACGTGAGCGGCAGAAATAATAGCGCTACCGTAACTATTGCGCACACTGTCTGCGGTGCGAGAGCTAAAAAGGAGCCGTAGAAATATACCCCCCAGCTCTCGGAAAAGAGCTCGTATCCCAGAAAGAGGGGCGCGATAAAGTCGTCGAGCAGAGTAAAAAATATTGTGCATATGGCGGCGATAGCGGCGGCAAGCACAGTTTTTACCGCGCCCGCCCCACTTATTTTGCCCGCGCGCGCAAGCAGCACGGAAATATCGAGCGCGGCCATGAGCGCAAACGACAGCACGGCAACAACTGACAGCAGCGTTTTTACGAGCACAACGGCAAGGCGTGAGATTTTTATAAAGTCCGTCGCCGCGCAGAATACGCAGACTGCACACACGACGGCAAGCACTATATTGACAAGGCAGACCGCCCACACAGGCAGGCGAACGTAACTTTCGTCGCTCACCCTGCCGAGACTGCCGAACAGCACGGCAAACAGCGGATAGTAAACAAGATAGAGCACTATTACCTGAGGATAGAAGCCCGACAACATGCACCGGAGAAGGGAGAAGCACACGGCGGTGAGCGCGCCCGCGCGCCTCCCGAACACCCACGAGAATGTTAAAAGCAGCACGGTGACTACCTCCACCCCCATCACGGGCGATATGGCGTATTGCGCGCCGATGAGGAGAGCCGTCTCCACGGCTATGCAGGCTATCTCCTTTGCGGGAGAGGGCCTGTTTTTATTCAATTTTTCCATGACCTCCTCCCTTTTTAAAAACTTATGATGATATTGCATTGCGTGCGGCGGCCGTAATGCAATACTTGCGGTCAGCTCAGCCGAGTGTATACGGCGGCGTAAGTGTATCCCTCCACCACGGGCATCTCTTCAATGCCGTAGGCACAGCTTGCAAGCGTCTTGCCGCCGTACTCATAGGCGCCCCACTCGGCGTTGCCGTAGATCACGCCGTCAAGCTCGGTGAGGTCGGAATAGAACATCCAGCAATAACTGTAATCGGCGGGATTGGAAACTCCGTTTATGGAAGTTACCATGCCGCCCGAAATGGTATAGGTCAAAAGCCCCTCCTCGACGAGCCCGTCGAAATAGTCCTTCACCGACATATCTGCCGAAACTTCGGGCGCGGTAAACACGACGAGATCTTCGCTGCTCACCTCCGCCGTATATTCCGACGCCGTGCCGCGCGAACACGCACCGAACGCCGCAAGCGCGAGTACCGCGGCCGCCGCAGGAACAATTGCCAAAAACTTTTTCATTTAACTTTCTCCTTAAAAAATTTGTTTCGGGCGCATATGGATTTGCTAATATAACATTACAATATTTGGTATTTTTATCAAATTATTGCAAATATAACTTTATATTAACTATATTATAGAGCGCGCTGTCCCGCCGCCGCGCAGTGCATGCACAGACATAAAAAAATACGCCCTTTGCCCTTGGAATGGAGAAAAAAGCGTAACGAAAAGATTATCCGCACAAATCTTTGTCCTCATTACAGCGCGACATACAGAGAGCATGATAAAAGTGCCGCAGAACGTGGCTTTGCGGATAAACGTCGTCTGCCCTTCCGCATCCCCTCGGAAATGCAAAACGAAAAACGCATACGGCAGGTCTTCCGGCTTAAAACAGCGGCTTAAAAACCGCACGCCTTCCCATATTACCGCAAAAAGCGGCATTTTACAGTGGCGGGCGGCACCGCTGAAACGGCAGCGGGGGCTGCGGGGCAATTGGCCCAGACTTCCCTTTTGAACGCCCGTATCTTGTCGGGGCGTACCGTCATACGCATTCAGTTAGATGTAATTGTATCAGCAATGGCAGAATTTGTCAAGCGGATAGAGACTCCTGTCTGATTGGACAGTAGGGCATACATTTTCATTTTGCTGCTCGCCACATTTCTTTCAAGGCGGCAAGATTGCCAGATTGTATGTACTTGATCCGTTCCAATATTTGGGCAGGCGGAAGATCCCACCATTTTAATGCTAAAAGAGCCGCTATATCTTCATCCGAAAAACGCTTCCGTATCGGTTTTGCAGGAACGCCGCCCACTATGGTATAGGGCGGAACATCTTTCGTCACAACTGCCCGCGCACCGATAATGGCGCCGTCGCCGATAGTAACCCCCGCAAGGATAACGGCTTCAAAGCCTATCCAAACATCGTTGCCGATCACGATGTCGCCTTTGTTGTCCCAAGCCTTGTCTGCCCAAATCCCGTGTTCCCATTCATCATAGAAGATGGGAAAAGGATAGGTTGAGAGCGAGCGCATCGTATGGTTTGCGCTGTTGAACAAGAACTTGGTTCCATAAGCGATCGAACAGAACTTTCCGATTTTCAGCTTGTCGTGATTGATGGGATAATGATAGAGAACGTTGTTCTTTTCAAAATCCCTCGGATCGTTCACAAAGTCGTTGTA
>DVHB01000111.1 GCA_018712405.1 Candidatus Coproplasma stercoripullorum | reverse complement strand
CACGAAAAATGCCGAGCACGGCCTGCTCGGCATTTTTGTGAACCCTTTACAAATCAAACGCTATCGCCGTTATATCGTCGTTGAACTCGCCGCCGCAGAACTCCTTTAAGTTGCGCTGCAAATTCTTTATGAATTCGTCGGCCGAGCGCGAGACGGAGAGCGTCTTTATCGCCCGTTCGCCGCCGAACATCTCCCCGCGCGAGTTTCGGCATTCGGTCACGCCGTCGGTCAAGAGCGCCAAAATATCGCCCTTGGAGTAGGGGAGGGTGTCCTCGAAGTACGTCGGGTTTTCAAACCAGTTGGAAACGGGAGGGGAGTTCAGCGTTATCCTCGTAATTCCCCCCGCCGTCTTGAAGAGTATGGGCACGTTGTGACCCGCCATGGAATAGGTTATGCTGCCCGCGTCTATCCTCACCGTGGCCACGGTCACATAGTTCCTCTCGTCAAGATTGAGTTCGTTGAACTTCAGGCACAGGTTTCTTATGGCCTGCGCGGGTGAATACTCCGTCTTGTCGTATGCGGCCTTGACGAACGCCGAGAGCATTCCCGCCGAAATTCCCTTGCCCGAAACGTCGGCAATAACGCCGAAGGCGGAGGAGCCTATCGTGTAAACGTCGGGCAGGTCGCCGCCTATGCCGCGGCAGGGGATATACATGTATGAATAGCTGTGCCCGGCCGCCCAGTTGCCCGCGGGCAGCAGGCGCTGCTGAATATTTTTGGCGCTGGCAAGCTCGCGCGCGATCTCCATTTCAAAAGCGTTGTCTATAACGCCCATATACATGCCGTCGCCCAGGGGCTTTACGTTTAAGTTGAACGCCACGTCGCGCGTGCCGCCGTCGGCTTCGACTTTTAAATACACTCTTCTCTGCACCTCGCTGCGGGAATAAAAGCAGTCCTCAAACGCCTCGCGCGCGGTGCAGTCCTTAGCGCAGAATGTCGAGCCGCAGTTTTCGGCGTTCTCGGCGCAACAGAAAAATTTCCCCAGCTTTCCGCGCCTTGCGGCGGAGGGGAAAAGTTCGCGGAATTTGGCGTTGGCAAATACCGCCCTTAAGTTTTTGTCCACCACGATGACCGCGGTCGGCAGGCCGTCTATAATGCGCCTGTAGTATTTTTCTATCATAATTTTAGTGCCTGAACAAGCGGCCGGTTCCATCCTGATTTTTACGGCAGTTCTTATGCCTGCAGATCAGTCGGCGTTTCGCGGCGGCAGATAAAACTTCAGGCCTCCTTCGATAATGCGCGCCTCGAGTTTCATGCCGTCGTATATCTCGCCCTCGGCCTGTATGCTGCAGGGGACCTCGGTCGAAAAGCTCGCGCTCTTTACTCTCGCGGCTGTAACTTCCTTTATGTTGTTTATTTTTCCGCCCATAAGCTTGATAAAGGCGAATATCGTCTTGAATTTCGAGATATAGTCGACCATGAGTATATCCATATACCCGTCGTCTAATTTTGCTTCCGGAAACAGCTTTATCCCGCCGCCTATCTGTTTTCCGTTTCCGAGTACGGCTATAAGCCCGTAATGTTTTTCCTTTTTGCCGTCGTATTCCACGGTAAAATTATAACTTTTAAAGTGCGCCAGGCAGTATATAAGGCTTGAAAGGTACTTGCCCTTGCCGCCGCCTTTTTTTGCATAGGCATGCTTTAAAACGTCAACGTCTATGCCCATGCCCACGGCGTTTATGCTCTTCAATCCGTTTGAAAGCTGTATGTAGTCTATCTTTTCGGGCGCGCGGAAGGCGATGATTTGCGCGGCGCTCTTTATGTCGGACGGTATTTTTGCCGCTACGGCAAAGTCGTTCCCGGTGCCTGAAGGTATCAGCCCAAGGCTGCATTTTTCAAAATCTTTTATACCGTTTATAACCTCGTGCAGCGTTCCGTCGCCGCCCATCACTACCAGGGTGCGATCTTTCCCGTCGGAACTGAGCTCCTCGGCTATTTTTTTTGCATGCCCTCTCTCTTTTGTGTGGTGAATGGCGACTTGTTTTCCGGCACCTTCAAAAACATCCAAAACCGCGGCTATTTGTTTCTCTTTTGTCCGCGCGGAGTTCACAATTATATCATATATCATGAGTAAAACCCTACCTGTAGCCCTGTTGCGCACTCAATTTTATGCCCGTTTGTTCACCGCAAAAATTAAATATCCAAATCAATTATATACTAAATTATTAATAATTGCAATTGATTTGAAATTCTGTTATACTAAAAGAAAAATTTTGCGTATCCGACTTCAGTGTGTTCGGATATTACAGTTTAACGATGATTGAAATTTTACCTGAAAAACTTAAAGAGCTTGCATATGCCTGCCCCTTTCCGCTGTATGTGGTGGGCGGAACGTGCAGGGAGTATCTGTCGTCTACCTTTCCTTTAAAGCCGGACTACGATATCTGCGCGCCCGTTCCTCCCGAAGACTTTGCCGCCGTTGCGGAGAGGCTGGGCTTTGAAAAATGCGCTGTGTATAAAAACACCGGCACGGTAAAACTTATAGCCGAGGGTGAGGAGTATGAGTTCACTTCTTTCCGCTCGGATAAGTATGTGCGCGGCGTGCATACTCCCGCAAAGATCTACTTCACCGACGATATGGAGCTCGACGCGCGCCGCCGCGATTTTACGTGTAATGCAGTTTATTTCGATATAAAGGCCGAAAAATTCGTCGATCCGCTCGGCGGCGTCGACGACATTAAGCGCAAAATACTGCGCACTGTCGCGCCGGCAGAAAAAGTATTCGGCGAGGACGGACTGCGCCTCATGCGCCTTGCCAGACAGTGCGGCACCACCGGCTTCAGGCCGGACGGGGAGTGTATGGACGGAGCGCGTGCAAACTGCCGCTTGATAAGCGACATTTCTGCAGAGAGAATATATGCAGAGCTGAGAGATATACTGCACGCCGACGGCAAGTACGGCGTTAAATACGGGCAGTATGCAGCGCTGTGTATTTTGCGCGATACCGGTGTGTTGTCAGTCATACTTCCCGAGCTTGCTCTCGGCGCAGGCATGACGCAGCGGCAGGACTTTCACCTGCACGACGTTCTGGAACATTCCTTAAGGTGCGTGATGTACGCGCCGGACGATATCCGCTTCGCCGCCCTTCTGCACGACGTGGGCAAGCCCTACTGCAGGATAACTGCCGGCACATACCACGGGCATGAGGTGGAAGGCGTGCGCATTGCCGGTGAGATCTGTGCCCGTTTAAAAGCGCCGAAAAAGCTCACCGAAGAGACTCTGCGGCTCATTGAACTGCATATGTACGACGTTGACTGCAAGGCGCGCGAAAGCAAGATCCGCCGTATGATAGTAAGTAACCGCGACATATTTTTCAAACTCGCCGAACTAAAACAGGCCGACTATTCCGCCTGCCGCGATAACCTGGCGGAGGCGCCCGTCATAACAAAGTGGCGCAAGATCTACGGCGACATGGTAGCCGAGAAGGTACCGTTCAATCTGCGCGAGCTTAAGGTGCGCGGCGACGAGCTGATAGCCGAAGGCATCCCGCGCGAAAAGTGCGGTAAAGTACTTTCGCGCCTTTTGTTGGAGTGTGCGGCATTTCCGCTTTTGAACGACAAAAAGAAACTGCTGCTCATTGCAAAGCGCGTCGTGCGCGAGATTGGGTAGGCCGACGCTTTTGCGTTAAATTCAAAGGAGAAGATATGACAGATATTTTAATAATTATTGCAATTGTTGTGGGCGCCGCCTGTCTGGTCGCCACAATTTTTGTGGGTCTTAAGGTAAAGAACAGTTCGGCCGCCCAGAATGAAAAGTGGCTTGAAGAGATCTCCCGCGAGCTGATCAAGCTTGAGGCCGCCTCGGGCGAGGCCTCAAGGCTTGTGCAGGCGCAGGAGGCGCGCATAAACGATTTAAAGAAGAAGCTCGACGACGATTTGAAATATATCTCCGATTCTACTGCGCGCGGCGTGGAAAATATCCGCATAATGGTGGAGGAGAAGCTCTCGGCCACGCTCGACGGCAAGCTCTCGCAGAGCTATTCGGTCATCAACCAGCAGCTTGAAAAGGTATACCGCGGCATAGGCGAGGTAAATTCGCTCGCCGCCAGCGTGACCGACATAAAAAAGCTGTTTTCAAACGTAAAACTACGCGGCACCTGGGGCGAGGTGCAGCTTGGCGCGCTGCTCTCGCAGATGCTTGCGCCAAATCAATACGCCTCGTCCGTAAAGGTCGACGCGCGCAGCGACGGAATGGTCGACTTCGCCGTCCGCCTTCCCTCGCGCGACGAGCGCACCGTGTGGCTTCCCATAGACAGCAAGTTCCCCATAGAGGAGTACGCCCGCCTTGTGGACGCGGCCGACAGGGAGCAGGCAAACGCCGCTTTAAAGCGCCTTGCGCAGGCCGTGAAGCTGCAGGCGGACAGCATTGCGTCAAAGTATATTTTCCCGCCTTCGACTACCGATTTC
Source organism: Candidatus Coproplasma stercoripullorum (assembly GCA_018712405.1). Classification (GTDB taxonomy): domain Bacteria; phylum Bacillota; class Clostridia; order Christensenellales; family Borkfalkiaceae; genus Coproplasma; species Coproplasma stercoripullorum. The sequence goes on along the minus strand of DVHB01000111.1, from coordinate 422 downwards.
GCCGTCATGTATCTCCCTCTCGAGGGGCTGTATGCCGAGATAACCAAGCTGCCTGAGCTTGACGGGTATTTGAGAAAGCGCCGCGTGCTTGCGTGCGGACCCACAAACCTGAGCGCGCTCCTGTCCACGTTGCAGACAGGCTTCAAGACGGTGGCAATAGAAAAACGTTCTGGCGAGTTGTGGCAGCTTTTGTCTGCATTCAAAGTACAGTTCGATAAGTTTACTGCCATACTTGAAAAGACGGGCAAAAAATTGCAGGAGGCGCAAAATACGATAGAGGAGGCCGGCAGGCGCACCCGCACCATCTCCAACAAACTGCGCACCGTGGCGGATATCGGAGAAGACGAGGCCGAAAATCTCCTCTCCGACGGCGACGGGGAGTAATGCAATATCTGCTATAAGCGCGGGCGGCGCAAATTTTT
>DVHB01000110.1 GCA_018712405.1 Candidatus Coproplasma stercoripullorum | reverse complement strand
AATTAAAAGGAATGAGCCCGGTACAATACCGAACTCATTACCAAATGATTTAATTAAATTTATGTCCAAACTTTGGGGTTCACTTCACCGTCGGCGGCGCTTTTGTAATTTTTATTAATATCAGAAACTCTTTACAGCGTTGTTTTTGTACGTGGTGAATCTAATAGTGTAGCCGTTCGTCTCTATTGGATCGGAAGCATACACGAGCTCGAAGTCCGGATTTTTATCGAGGTCTTCAAAAAAGGCGTCGGCGTCACCCACCGCGTCGACCTTGGTCACGAGCACCTCGTCGCAATAGGGAAGCAGAGTTTTATACATCATGGCGCCGCCTATCACGAACACCTTGGACTGATCGTACTTCTTTATCTCGGCAAACAGCTCGCCGAGGGAATTTACTATGATGCAGTCGTCCCTCTTCTCCCCGTCAGGCCAAAGCACGATGTTGGTGCGGTTTTTGAGCGGCCTGCCGCCCGGAAAAGATTTGAGAGTATTGGAACCCATGATCACGACATTGCCTGTTGTCGTATCTTTAAAAAATTTCATATCAGCGGGAATGGAGAACATAAGCCCGTTGGCCTTGCCTATGCCCCACTTTTTGTCGGCATGCAGTATTGCTTTCATTTTTACCTCTGTTTATATAATTATACCACGCATAATACTGTGCAAAACTTCTTATTGTGAGACATTACTCCGCAACGGGAATATCATACTTCTTTTTATTGCACTCGTAGTTCACAAGCTTGAAGCTGTCGACCGTGAAGTCGTAGAAGTTCTTGATATCCGGGTCAATTTCTATCTTCGGCGCGGGATAGCGGGGCATACCGATAATCTCTTTCACAATGGGGATGTGCCTGTCGTAAATGTGAGCGTCGGCAATAACGTGCACGAGCTCCCCCGCCTTCAGCCCTGAAACCTGCGCAAACATCATCAGCAGCACTGCGTACTGCACGACGTTCCAGTTGTTTGCAGTGAGCATATCGTTGGAGCGCTGGTTTAAGATGCCGTTTAATGTATCGCCCGACACGTTAAATGTCATGGAGTATGCGCATGGATATAAATTCATCTCGTGCAGGTCTGCAAACGTATAGATATTTGTAAGTATCCTGCGACTGGCGGGATTGTGCTTTAAATCGTACAGTACCCTGTCGACCTGATCGAACTCCCCTTCGCGGTATTTGTGCTTTACGCCGAGCTGATAGCCGTAAGCTTTGCCTATACTGCCGTTTTCGTCCGCCCACTGATCCCAGATGTGTGAATGGAGATCGTGAATGCTGTTGCTCTTTTTTTGCCATATCCACAGTATCTCGTCTATGCACGAGCGAAAGGCCGTACGCCTTATCGTTAAAACGGGGAACTCTTTTTTAAGGTCGTAGCGGTTGACTATGCCGAATTTCTTAACGGTGTGCGCGGGCGTGCCGTCGTTCCATCTGGGTCGCACTTCAAGGTTTGTGTCCCACACGCCGTTCTCCATAATATCGTTCATGTTGGCAATAAAAATATCGTCGGCTAAACTCAAAGCTCTCTCTCCTCCCGTAATCTTGCCGCTCTTCTTCGCGGCATTTTATCTATTTTACCATTTAACGGGCGCGCCGTCAAATATTTATTGTAAAAGCATGCGCGGCGGGTGCAAAAATCTGCGCCCGCCGCACGCGCTCTGTATGACCTTGTATCAGAACGCGTCCTTTTCAGTCCTGCTCCACTTTTTGGCAATGAACCGGAGTTTTATGCGCTGAGGAATGAACGCGGTGAACGCGCGCATGAGCTTGTTGGCGACGCCCGGGATATATTTCACCTTGCCGCGCTCTGCCGCCTTTAAGCTGTGTTCGGCAATGAACTGCGGCGATTTTGCGGCTACCCTGCCCCATGAGCCCTGCGTCTTTATATACTCCACCACGTCGGGACGGGTGTATACCGCGCCAGGAAGCACCGCCGTGACCGTGACATTCTGCCCCTTGAGTTCGGCCGCAAGCGAGACCGAAAAGCTGGTCAGCGCGCCCTTCAAGGCACTGTAGATGGCAAAATATGGCATGGGATAGAGCCCCGAAACGCTGGAGATGTTTATTATCGATATGTGCGGGGCGCGGTATTTTAAACAGAAGCGCGAGAGAGATACGGCGGCCTCGAACAGCACGCGCGACTGAAAGATTATTTTTTGCTCGTCGTACTTTAAAAAGGCCTTCTGGATATCCGCGCCCGCAACGTTTACCAACCTTGAAAATCTGTGGCCCGCGGCATCGGCAAACAACTGAGCACGCGTGCTCTCATCGCATAAGTCGCACGGAAAACACTTTACCTGCACAGGAGGAAATTCTCGCTCAAGCTCCTCCTTCAGCGCCGCAAGTTTGTCCGCACTCCTGCCCGTTATGAAAAGATTTTCGCCGCGGGCGGCGAGAGCAAAACAGAACGCCCTTCCTATATAACCCGTCGCACCCGTGACAAGACAAAATTCGGGCGAAAATTCAAGTACTATGTCACGCAGAATACCCCTGTCTGCGGGAGCCCACTGTTCTTCGTCTAACTCGGAAAATGGTATAAAGCGGCACTCCTCGTGCTCCTTTACAGTATAACCTGAGAGCATTTCGCAGAGGTACACAGTTATGTTCACGATTTTATCGGGGTATTCAAACCGCGCCGAACTTATAGGGCGCAATACAGCTATAGACAGGTCAAGCTCCTCGCGGCACTCGCGCATAAGCGCGCGTTCGCCGCTCTCCCCCTCTTCTACCTTGCCCCCGACAAATTCATATTTATGTATCACATACTCGCTGCCGTAAGAGCGCCTGGCCGCAAACAGTTTGCCGTTTGAGATAAAGGCCGCGCCGACAACGTTTATCAAACTCTTCATACACAGCATTTTAGCACTAGAGCGAAATTTCGTCAAACAAAGAGCCGCCGTGCGCTTAAAGTTTAAAGCGCACGACGGCAATTGACATTACGGCATTAAAAATTTATTGAGGCTTTAATGTTATGACGACGCACAGGCGTACGTCAGACGATATTGAGCATAAAGCGCCGTAGCCGCATTAATCTTCAGCTGCACCAACCACAGGAGCCGCACCAGCCGCTGAATGACGAACCGGAGCATGCGTTACAGGAAGAGCACGAGCCGAAGCCCGAACGGGAGCTGCCGCAATTGCCGCAGTTTGAATTTGAAAGCCCGTACAGGGAATTATAATATGAGTTGCCCCATGAGTTGCCCCATGAATTGCAACAGGAGTTACAGCAGGAGTTGCAACAAGAGCAACGGCTGCCCGAAAACAGGTTTAAAAGCCCGGGCCAATACCACGAGCACGAGTTGCCGCAGCATGAACAGCAGTTATTTCCACAGCCGCTGCCCGAACGCGAATTGCCGCATGAATTGCAGGAAGAGCACGAGCCGAAGCCAGAGCGGGAGCTGCCGCAATTGCCACAGCTTGAATTATAATTAGAGCACATTTGTATATATCTGTCCTTATCTTTTATAGGTAATGACGGGTGCGCCTATTCCCACGCGCCCGCCCTTACACTATTATATGAATTTTGACACACAAATGGCACGAAAAAAGCGGCCGACAAAAAAGTCGGCCGCCTTGATTCAAGCTATCAGCACTCGTCTGAATTCATATTTTCAAATTACTTGTTGAAATACCTCTTCAGAAGGCCTGCAAAACCTGCGCCGTGGCGCGCCTCGTCCTTGGCCATCTCATGAACGGTGTCGTGAATGGCGTCATAGCCGAGCTGCTTAGCGCGTTTTGCAAGTTCAAACTTGCCCTCGCATGCACCCTGCTCTGCTGCTGCGCGAAGTTCGAGGTTCTTCTGAGTTGAGTTTGTTACAACTTCGCCGAGAAGTTCTGCGAACTTGGATGCATGATCTGCCTCTTCATAAGCATAGCGCTTGTAAGCCTCTGCAATCTCAGGATAGCCCTCGCGCTCTGCCACTCTTGCCATTGCAAGGTACATGCCGACTTCGGTGCACTCGCCCTCGAAGTTGGCACGGAGACCCTTCATTACTTCTTCATCTTCTACAACGCCGTCGCCTACATGATGCTCGCAGGCATATACGGGAGCCTTGCCCTCTTCAACGGGTACAAACGTGGTAGCCTTGCATACGGGGCAAACTTCTACGTCATCTTCAACGATGGCGCCGCAAACGGTACATCTTTTCATAATTATAAAACTCCTTACATTTATTAATATTTAATCTTAATAAGATTATATCATATGTTATTTCAAAAATCAAGCCCTGAGCGAAAATTTTTCATGTAAAATTTGTAAATAATTTGTGTAATCCTCGGCAAAGAGGCTTGCGCCGTAGCTTTTTAGCTGTTCGCGCGTTCTGAAGCCCCACAACACCGACACGCACTCAATGCCTGCGTTTTTTGCCGTCAGATAGTCAGTTTCGCCGTCGCCGGTGAATATACATTCGCTCTTTTGTATGCCGAGAAGTTTTATTATATGTTCGGTACCTGCGGGGTCGGGCTTCAAGGGGAACTGCCCCTGACCGAGAACTATGTCAAAGCCGTATTTGCCGAGCTTCTGGGCGCATACGTTTCTTGTTGCCGCCTGCGGCTTGTTGGAGAGCACGCACAGTTTTATGCCCGCGGCCTTTAAACGGGTGAGAGCCTCGTCCTCGCCGGGATACAGGCAGGTGAGCCTGTTATCGTAGGCGGCTTGCGCGGGGCAGTAATACTCGTACACGGCTTGCACGAGCTGCTGTTTATCCTGCGGCACAGCGCGCTTTACAAGATTGTATGCGCCGTCGCCGAGCATGGCATGCAGTTTTTCAATGGGGACGGGCGGCAAGCCGAAGTGTTGCAGCGCGCCGTTAAGCACGAACTGTATGTCGGGCGCGGTGTTTAAAAGCGTGCCGTCCAAATCAAATATAATGGCTTTTATCATTTGTCTATTATATAACCCCTAAATCGCGATAAAAAACATTTTATACTGCAGAAAGCATGCCCGCCACAGCGGCATACTATTTTTAAAATAATAACTCTGCGCAAGGCGAATTTAGTTCGCCGCAAAGCGCGACGCAATTTGCTGCGTAAGCAGGCTCACTGGAAGCGAATGTCGGCGATTATATTAGTGGGCCATAAAATATCGCCGACAGAGAAACTTAGTTTCTCCAAATCACGGAATTTGTCTGCCGTTTCCCTTCAGGAGCCTCGGCAGAGTGTCGTTAGGCTCGCGCGGGCGCAGCCCGAACGAAAAATTCGTGAACTGTTTTACATCTTCTCCGGCACGCCTATGCCGAGCAAAGCGAGAGCATTTTTGAGCGCGGTGAGCGCCGCCGCGGTGAGGGCAAGGCGAAAGTTCTTTTTGTCGCCCTCGGCGGTTAAAATCTTGCAGTCGAAATAGAACTTGTTGAACTTCTGCGCAAGGTCCACCGCAAAACGGGCGACTATGCTCGGCTCGTACTTTTCCGCCGCGTCCTTAACAGCCTGAGGGAAAGCAGAAATCGCTTTTACCACCTCCGCCTCCTGCGGGAGAAGCTCGGAGATTTTATACTCCCCGGGCACGCCGCCTTTTTCTAACACGGAGTTTGCGCGCGCGCAGGTGTACTGAACGTACACACTCGTCTCGCCCTCGAAACTTAAAACCTTGTCATATGAAAAGACGATATCCTTTATCTTGCTGTTGTAGAGCGCGCCGAAAATTACGGCGCCCACTCCCACCTTTTCAGCTACGTCCTCTTTATTTTCCAGCTCGGGGTTCTTTTCGGAGATGATAGCATACGCCTTTTCCTCACATTTTCTGATCACGTCTTCAAGCCACACCACCTTGCCCTTGCGGGTGGACATAGCGCCGTCCTCTAAAGAAACCATGCCGTATGCGACGTGGACGAGGTCCTTGGCCCACTCCTTGCCCATGAGCTCGAGCACCTTGAAGAACTGCTTGAAGTGCAGGTTCTGCTGGTAGGCGACGACGTACAGGCACTTATAAAAATCGTAAGTATTTTTACGATAGATAGCCGCGGCCAGGTCGCGCGTAGCATAGAGCGAGGCACCGTCCGAACGAAGAATGAGGCAGGGGGGCATGCCGTAAGGCTCCAAATCGACTATCTGTGCGCCGTTGCTCTCCTTTAAAAGACCCTTCTCGCGAAGTTCGTCTATCACGGGCCCCATTTTATCGGTATAAAAGCGCTCGCCCGCGTAGCTGTCGAACGTGACGTTGAGCTTCTTGTATATGCCCTTTACGTATTCGAGCGTGAGATCTTTGAACCAGTCGAAGAGTTCGTTGGCCTCCTTGTCGCCGCTCTCAATCAGGCGGAAGTATTCGCGCGCCTCGTGCTCCATCTCCTCGGTGGCCTCGGAGTTGAAGCGGACGTATAAATCGTTTATGGCGTGTATGCCGCCCGCCTGCACCTCCTCTCTGTTGCCCCAGTGCTTGTAAGCGCAGATAAGTTTGCCGAACTGCGTGCCATAGTCGCCGAGATGGTTGATGCCGACGGCCTTGTAGCCCAAAAAGTTGAATATTTTGTAGAGCGCGCCGCCTATGGCCGTCGTGGACAGGTGCCCTATGTGGAAAGGCTTGGCGATATTGACAGACGAATAGTCTATGCAGATAGTTTTGCCCGCCCCCTCGCCGGATGCGCCGTACCTTTCACCCTTTGCAAGTACCTCGTCGATAGTTTCGCGCGCGAGGGCGGATTTGTTTACAGTGAAGTTTACATAGCCATTTACGGCCTCCGCCCGCTCTATCACCTCATCGGCGGGGTAGTTTGCGGCGATATCCTGCGCGATAAGAGCGGGGCTCTTGCGCAGTACCTTGGCAAATTTGAAGCAGGGAAGGGCATAGTCGCCCATCTCCGAATTGGGGGGAAGGGCGATCGCGGCATAGATATCCTCCTCCGAAAGGCCCTCCGCCGCTATTTTTTGTGCAATATGCTTTTTATAGTCCATAATTCACTCGCTTTTGATTATTTGAAATAATTTTAGCATACGGGGCAAAATTTGGCAAGTTAAGCCGTAAAGCGTTTTGATTATTTTTAAAAATAAGGTATAATAGCGTTGTTATAAAAATGAATTAAAGTTGCGGCGGCGCGGCGATTGCCGCGCCGCCGCATAAGAGGTAAATTTATATGAAATTAGGAGTTGTGGGGCTGCCCAACGTGGGCAAATCGACACTGTTCAACGCGATAACGCATGCGGGCGCAGAAGCGGCGAACTACCCCTTCTGCACGATAGAACCAAATGTGGGCGTGGTCGCCGTGCCCGACGAGAGACTTGACAAACTGGCGGCGCTTTATAACAGCAAAAAGGTCACCCCCGCCGTCGTGGAGTTCGTGGATATTGCCGGCCTCGTGAAGGGCGCTTCGCAGGGCGAGGGATTGGGCAACAAGTTCCTCTCGCACATACGCGAGTGCGACGCCATTGTGCACGTCGTGCGCTGCTTTGAGGACCCCAATGTTACACACGTGAGCAATAAAATCGACCCCATCGCCGACATAAAGACGATAACGCTCGAGCTGATACTTGCCGACATTGAGGCGGTGACGAAGCGCGAGGACAGAATACGCAACACCGCCAAGGGCGGCAACAAGGAGGCCGCGGCCGAATATGAACTTTTGGAGCGGCTGGAGAAGTTTTTGAGCGACGAAAAGCCCGCCCGCCTCTTTGAGTGCACCGACGAGGAACAGCCGCTCATCGACAACCTCTTTTTACTCACGGCAAAGCCCGTGATCTACGCGGCCAACATTTCTGAGATGGACATGGGCAAGCCCGAGGACGAGATACCCAACGTTGTAAAAGTCAAGGAATACGCCAAGGCCGAGGGCAGCGAGGTGCTTGTGATATGCGCAAAGACCGAGGAGGAGCTCTCGCAGATGGCGCCCGAGGACAGCGCAATGTTTTTGGAGGAGCTCGGGCTCAAAGAGAGCGGCCTGAACAGGCTGATAAAGAAGAGTTACGAGCTTTTAGGGCTGATATCCTACCTCACCGCGGGCGAAAAGGAGACGCGCGCGTGGACTATCGTAAAAGGCACGAAGGCGCCGCAGGCGGCGGGAAAAATTCACAGCGACTTTGAGCGCGGCTTTATACGCGCCGAGGTCGTGGACTATGAGACGCTTTTAGAGTGCGGCGGCTATAACGGCGCGCGCGAAAAGGGCAAAGTGAGAAGCGAGGGCAAGGACTACGTTATAAAGGACGGCGACGTCGTGCTGTTCAGATTCAACGTATAACTTTGTTCAGATTTTAAATATACAAAATAATATGAGAAGGAGAATATCATGAAAAAAGCCTATAAAAGATTTGCCATTCTGACGATTTCGGCGGCGCTTGCTGGCGTCGTTGCGCTGGGCGCATGCTCGCTCGGCGGCCAGACGGGCGGAGACGATACCGACCCCGACGACCCCGCGATTGACAACAATGACCCCACGCTCGAACCTGAGGAAAAGTACAGCCAGATACTGAACGACGTGCTCGAGAGCGATTATTATGCAGAACTTACCGATATGTACGAAGCTGCTTGGAATTACCCAATCACAAAAGCGCATGAGGCGATACCATATGCTTTCCTTAGCCGAGAGGGATATGACATTCAGGCTATAAAGGACGAAGAGATAGACTGCGACAGCGTGGCATACATAAAAAATGAAGATACGAGCACCCTATACCTCTCCACCAAGGTGGTGACGGACGGAGCCGACCCCTATTACACCTGCTACACGCTGAGCTACCCCCTGACCGACAAAGAATATGACGACCTTGTGATGCTGCACCAGGAGAAATATATACAAGCCCCTTACTTTATACAGGAGTTAGACAACCAAAAGACCGCCAAGGTGATATCAAAAGCCAGCATAACGGTTGAGGCGTACGACGATCTTTTACATACATTTACCGAAAATAAAAATTATTCAACAAGTGTTTTTGGAACAGCTGACCTGGAAATGGACTTTTTAGATTTCAGCGTAAATGATAATACGTTTGAAGTAAATTTGCGCACATGGCCATATCGAGGCAATAATACAAGTACAATGGTCATGATCGTGCGTAATGGGCAATTGAGAAATATTCAGCTTGTCCCCGCCTTTTCGACGACACCAGTTTCCACATTGAAATACAACTCATCAGTATTTACTGGACCATATCATTGGAATCCCACCAATAGAGACGAATTCAACACCAACTACGATTCTTTGACATATTTTGACAGCAGTGCAATGTATAATTTACATTTGGGCACAGACCTTTAATATAAACTTTAAGATAAGCGGCGGGGCGCGCAGATAAATCTGCGCGCCCCGCTTACTTTATAATAATTGCAAGCCTCAATTTTAAAGTGTGCAAGGCAAAAAATTAAGCCCGCGGCAAAAGCCGCGGGCTTGTACTTTTATTAATATTAAATTACTTGAGTTCGGCGAAATACTTGATAGTACGAACCATCTGGGAAGTATAGGAGTTCTCGTTATCGTACCATGCAACTACCTTTACAAGCGTTGTGCCGTCGCCCATGGGCATGCACTTCGTCTGGGTAGCGTCGAACAGAGAGCCATAGGTCATACCGACGATATCGGAAGATACGATCTCCTCTTCGGTGTAGCCGAAGGATGCGCTAGATGCGGCCTTCATAGCGGCGTTAACGGACTTGGCGTCTACTTCGCCTTCGCAGATAGCGATGAGCTGGGTAAGCGAACCGGTGGGTACGGGTACGCGCTGTGCGCAGCCGTCGAGAACGCCGTTGAGTTCGGGGATAACGAGGCCGATAGCCTTGGCAGCGCCCGTAGAGTTGGGAACGATGTTAACGGCGGCAGCCCTTGCACGCCTTAAATCGCCCTTGCGGTGAGGTCCGTCGAGAACCATCTGGTCGCCGGTGTAGGCGTGAATGGTAGTCATATAGCCCTTCTTGATCTTGCAGAACTTGTTGAGGGTATCTGCCATGGGTGCAAGGCAGTTGGTGGTGCAGCTTGCAGCCGAGATAACGGTATCGGTGGGCTTTAAAGTCTTTTCGTTAACGCTGAATACGACGGTGGGAAGGTCGTTGCCCGCGGGAGCGGAGATAACGCACTTCTTGGCACCTGCGGTGATATGCGCGGAAGCCTTTTCTTTGGAGGTATAGAAACCGGTGCACTCCAAAACTACGTCTACGTCGAGTTCCTTCCAAGGAAGGTTAACAGCGTCTTTCTCTGCATAGATCCTGATGGTCTTGCCGTTTACGGTAATCGAATCTTCGCCCGCGGTCACGCTGTCGGCATACTTATATCTGCCCTGAGCAGAATCGTACTTGAGAAGATGAGCAAGCATCTTGGGGCTGGTAAGGTCGTTGATAGCGACGATCTCGTATCCCTCAGCATCGAACATCTGCCTGAAAGCGAGGCGGCCGATACGGCCGAAACCGTTGATTGCAACTTTTACGTTTGCCATAATTTTTGTATTCCTCCGAATTTAATAATAAAGTACAAAGTGTTATCAGGATGACGGAATAAGCGATTTCCTATCCTCCCGCTCAATAACGATAATATTATATCAAATAACTTTTTTTAAGTCAATAGTTTATTTAAGATTTTCAGCGTTGAGGCATTTTAAGCTGTCCAAAACAAAGCGGCCGTCCTTTCTTATAAGGACGTCGTCGAACCAGATCTCGCCGCCGCCGAACTCGGGCGTCATTATCAGCACGAGGTCCCAGTGCACGCCGCTCTGATTGCCGTTGTAAGCGTCGTCGTAGCAGCAGCCGGGAGTGAAGTGAATGGAGCCCGATATCTTCTCGTCGAAGAGCGTGTCGAGCATGGGCGCGGTGACATAGGGGTTTACGCCTATGGCAAACTCGCCGACGTAGCGCGCGCCTTCGTCGGTATCGAACACCTTGTTTAAAGCCTCGTTGTCGCCGTCGCAGGCGGCGTTTATTATCTTACCGTCCTTGAAGGTGAGCGATATATTTTCGTACTTCTTTCCGCCCTGCATGGAGGGTGCGTTGTAAGTTATCACGCCGTTCACGCTGTCTTTAACGGGCGCGGTATACACCTCGCCGTCGGGAATGTTGCAGCCGCCCGCGCACTTTATGGCCGGCATGCCCTTTATCGAAAAGGTTATATCGGTATTCTTTGCAACCAGGCGGACTTTATCCGTCTTATTCATAAGTTCGACGAGCGGGTCCATCGCCTTTGACATCTTGGCATAGTCGAGCGTGCACACATCGAAATAGAAATCTTCAAACTTCTCAGTCGACATCTCCGAGAGCTGGCTCATGCCGTCGGTGGGGTAGCGAAGGATCACCCACTTGGTCTTTTTGACCCTTATCTCATGGTGGACGGGATAGAAGAACTCGCGCTGATATAACGCGCTCGTCTCCGAGGGCACGTCCGAGAGCTCGAAGTTGTTCTTAAAGCCGCGTACGCCTATGTAGGCGTCCATATCGTTCATGATATGCGCCTCGTATTCGGCGAGCTTTTTTATGCTCTCCTCCCCCGCTCCCATAAGCAGCGAGCGCTGCACGCGGTTGGAGACAAGCTTTACGTAAGGTATGCCGCCTGCCGCATAAACATTCTCAAGCAGGGCGCAAACGAGCTCTTCGGGGACGTCGATCGCCTCGATGAACACCTTTTCACCCTTCTTTAAATTTACGGAGTAGTTTACAAGCCCCTTGGCGAGCTTGTTTATCCTTTCATCGCGCATAAATATCTCCTTAAAATTATTACCTTCTATTATATAAACCGTTTTGAAGGACATTAAATATGTTTTTCGATATTTCTGTAACAAATTTTGCCGCAGAGCTTGAATTTTGCCGCGTTTTATATTATAATAGCTTTGTATGGAAATACAGCAACAAACCACTTTAAATAACGGAGGTCAATATGGCATTAGTTTCAGCAAAAGAGATGCTTGAAAAGGCGAGAGACGGCAAATACGCAGTCGGCCAGTTCAACATCAACAACTTAGAGTGGACAAAGTCTATTCTCGCAACCGCGCAGGAATTGAACGCGCCTGTGATTTTGGGCGTTTCTGAAGGCGCGGGCAAATATATGACCGGCTTCAAGACGGTAGCCGCCATGGTAAAGGCCATGATCGAGGAGATGAAGATAACCGTTCCCGTGGCCCTTCACCTCGACCACGGCACATATGAGGGCTGCTATAAATGCATCGAGGCCGGATTCTCTTCCATAATGTTCGACGGTTCGCACTTCCCCATCGACGAAAACGTCGCTAAAACCACCGAGCTTGTAAAGGTGTGCGCCGAAAAGGGCATGAGCCTTGAGGCCGAAGTGGGCGCGATAGGCGGCGAAGAGGACGGCGTTATAGGCAAGGGCGAATGCGCCGACCCCGACGAGTGCAAGAAGATAGCCGATTTAGGCGTTACCATGCTCGCAGCGGGCATAGGCAACATTCACGGCAAGTACCCCGCAGACTGGCCCGGCCTCTCGTTTGAGACACTTGCGGCTGTCAAGGAAAAAGTCGGCGACATGCCCCTCGTTCTGCACGGCGGTACGGGTATCCCCACCGACCAGATAAAGAAGGCGATCTCGCTCGGCGTTGCCAAGATAAACGTTAACACCGAGTGCCAGCTTGCATTCCAGGCCGCAACGAGAAAGTATATCGAAGAGGGCAAGGACCTTATCGGCAAGGGCTTCGACCCCAGAAAACTGCTTGCGCCCGGCGCACAGGCCATTAAAGACACCGTTAAAGAGAAGATGGAGATCTTCGGCTGCATAAACAAGGCGTAAAATAAAAAATTTAACATGTATACGGCGGAGTTCGCTCCGCCGTATTTTTTTGCCCCCTTCAGTCTTCACCGATATTCGGTCCCGGATATATTTTGCGCGTTTAATTTAAAAATTTGCGCGCATACTTAAACTATGTTTAAATTGAAGATAGCCGCCGCGGCGGCAATAATCGCGCTGTGCGCACCGCTGTGCGCATGCAGCATAAGCGCAGACAGCTCATTGAAGGAACTGACCGACCCTTATATAACGAGATACGAATGCACTCGCGCCGAATGGGACGGAAAGAACTTTTTGGACGAATTCGACTATGTGCGCATCACCCTTTTGGACAAAGAAAGTATGGCTTTTGAGTATAAAAAGACGGGAGAAAAGGCACACTCTTACAAATGCGCATATGAATATGACGACAAGACGGGCGAACTTAAGGCGGGCGCAGGCGCGCTGGACATTGAGTTTACCGAAGAGATAAAGATAGAGAACGGAAAATTTACCATATCCCTCCCCCTTTTGGGCAGGGAGCTTATAATGCAGTTTGAAAGCTGAAAAACAGTCCGCAGATATTTATGCGGACTGTTTTTAATAAAAGATATTTTCTCTATATCTTTTGGGCAGCCTTGTACGGAAGGCGCGGGCCTTTAATCTGTAGCGGTTTTTGTCGTATGCGCGCAGAACGGCACGCTCGACGGCACGGTATATATAGTAGCCTGCAACGCCGCACAGCGAACCTATTATTATCCCCGCCGCCACGTCCGACACGTAGTGCTCGCACAGGTAGATGCGCGAGAAGCCGATAAGGAGCGCGACGAACACGGCGGGTATGGCCTTTGCGCGGTAGAAGATGACGAGCACCGCGGCGGCGCAGAAGGTCACGGCCGTGTGCCCCGAGGGGAAACAGTAGTCGCGCGAAAGCTCTATGCCGTATTGCGCGTAAAAATCTTCCGCCCAGCCGAGCTCTTCATGCGTCCACGGGCGTTCGCGCCCGACGGCGTTCTTTAATATGAGGTTTACGACAACGAAATCAACGACGAGGGCGACGGCCATTGCAAGGCCGCAGCGGCGCGTTCTTTTAAATATGAGAAGTATCGCACAGCAGGCTATACTGATCTCGCCGTGCGCGGCGAGCATGGAGATATACTTCATGGCGTAGTTCAGCCATGTTATATCGTGAAAAACTTCATGCACCCTGTTTAAAATTTCAAGTTCCATAGATCCCGTTCCGTAAAATCTTTTTTTACCGCTTTCATTTTAAAAGAAATTATGCGGGCGGCGCCCGCATAAAATTATTGCCCCGAACGGCAAATTTTATTTGTTTAAAACTGCTTTCCGATTTGCAGAAGTTACTTATCATCCGGCTCGTAACTGCCGGAAATCTCCTCCATGCCGTCGTCCGCCTTAGTGAAAATTGCACTCTGAACCGTCATATCTTCGTCAGACATTACATCGTCGATGGTTACCTGCTTATCCTCCGTATGGGGGACGGCGCGCGGAAGGTCGTCGTCGTAAAAAGCAATGTCGTATTCCATCTTGGCAAGTTTTGGATCTGAATAGACCGCCTCGAGCTCGATCCTCCTCTCGATCTGCTCCCTGTGTTTTTTTGCGATCACATACACACAAATGAGAAACAGAAGCAAAACAACTCCGCCGACGGCTATCGCCACAATATAAATAGGTTCCATATCGTCTTTAATTTTACCACCACTGCAGGGCGTTGTCAACCTTAAAAATAAATTGCGGCGTGTGAAAAAAGCAAAAGAAATCAAACATAAAATCCGCCGGCAATATTAAAAATGCGCGTGCGCCTTCATAATATGCACGCAAAACAAATAAACTATTGTTATGAAAAAGATAATGTTTTGCGGCGGAGGAAGCGCAGGGCACGTCATGCCAAACATTGCGCTGGCGAAAGAACTTTCGGGCGGGTATTCGGCAGAATACATGGGCACCGACGGCATTGAATACGGCATATGCAGAGCGGAGGGATTAAAATTTTTTATGTTCACCGCTCCAAAGCTTACACGGGGAAAAATTACCGCAAATCTCTCGGTGCCGTGCAGGCTGAAAAAGAGCGTGAACGAGGCCGCGGATATTCTCAGGCGCGAAAAGCCCGACGTACTTTTCTGTAAAGGAGGGTATGCGTCGCTTCCCCCTGCTCTCGCCGCAAAGAAACTGAAAATACCGGTGATAACCCATGAATCTGATCTCACACCGGGACTTGCAAATAAAATAATTTCGCGGTTCGCCACGGTGACTCTTACGTCATTCCCCGAAACGGCGGAAAAATTAAAGCACGGCAGATACAGCGGCCCGCCGATAAGAAAACAGGCTATGTGCGCAAGCAGAGCCAGAGCAATGGAGAAATTCGGCCTGGACGGCCGCCCCACCGTTCTCGTATTCGGCGGCGGCAGCGGCTCAAAAACAATAAACGAGGCGCTGCGCGGAGCTGTAGCCGAAATCTGCAGGAATTTCAATGTGTTGCACGTATGCGGCAGAGGCAACAAAATCGATGCGCAGATCGACGGCTATGTGCAGTTTGAATTTATACCCGATATCGGCGCAGCATATGCATGCGCCGACTGCGCAATTGCGCGGGCAGGTTCCAACTCAGCCTTTGAACTTCTGCTAAATTCAGTTCCGACGCTGTTTATTCCGCTTGAAAACCGCGCAACGCGCGGCGACCAGGTGAAGAACGCCGAATATTTTAAAAAGCGCGGACTTTGCCGCATTCTGCGCGAGAGGGATCTTACTCCCCGCACGCTGAAAGAGAAGACCGACGAGCTAATGCATGACAACGATTTAAAAAGCAACCTTTCATCCTACCATTTAAGTTGCGGAAACGAACGTATACTTGCCGAAATAGAGCGCGTGGCACTGCACGGTAAAACGCTGTAAAAGCTACACGCCACACATTAGCATAGTACTATGTATAACATAAAATATACAAATTAAGCTGTTTTTTAAATAAAATTCAGTAAAAAACCGTCTGGACATAACTGCCAGGCGGTTTCGCTTAATCAATAACAAAACAGAACATTAATTTTTACTCACTCTTCGTCGAGGCCGACAGCTTCAGCCAGCACCCAAAGCGCGGGACGCACTCCTATTATAGAATTCAGCGACGAATCGCCGCTTGCATTTACAAGTCCGTTTTCATTGACGTTGGCAACACTCCCGTCCTCTTCGCCGGGCGAGCGGAGCCACCAACACACACAGCCGTTGTCCATGCGCCACACGCCCTGTTCGGCTGCGTATTCCGTAGCCGTTGCGCGGCTTGTAAATGGCACTCCGAAATATTTTTCCATCTCGGCGATACTGAGCAAAAAAACGCTGTCTGCAACCTCCTCGCCGCCGTTTATACCGCAGTGCTCGTTTCCGCCGTCGGTATGTACCTTTAAAACAATGCTGTCGCGTTCGTCATCCATAAACGCCGTGATTAAAAATTCGCCGTTCAGCCACTCGCGCAAAGCACACTCGCTCCATCTCGCCCCTGATGAGCCGTCTTTAAAACGGCGACAGTCTATCACATTTTCCGCAAGAAGCAGCGCCGCGTTCCCGGTCTTTTCAAGCACGATCCATCGGATAGCAGCTTCCGCCCCGTCAGCAGTATACGGATATCTGCCGAATTCGAGAACCGTGGACATATCGTCGCTTACCTTAATATCGGGACAGGCGGCACTTACGGCGGCAAGATCGGCGCCACAAGCATAGCATCTGTCCGAAGCAGCGTGAGAACCGCAGAACGGACAAAATTTTATTTTCATCGCAAACAAACCTCCTGCCGTGACGGAAATATCTTATGAAAACAGCCCACGACAGTTTTATCTTTTTTATTTTAGCATATAATACGACAAATTACAATACCCGAAGACAAATTATATGAATTTAATGTAACTATGTCAGCCTGACTGAAATTATGCAGTCGACAACGGCCACTATGAGACAGCGCACATCGCGCGGAAGCAAGGCGCCATATGCGCATTCAGACGAAAGAGCGGAAATATATGCAAGTTTTGCCGTAAAACAGTTGAATGTATTATCTGCCGCCAGACCGTAAAGCTCGGCGGCCATTGCGCGCATACTCGGGCGCACCTCCTCTCCGTCGCCAACGACAAGATCATGAACGCAATTCCGCAATTCTGTTACTATCGCGTCGAGTGTTTCAAGCGTATATTCATATTGCCGCGCATTCTGTTCGGCATGATAGGTTTCAAGCTCAAAATTTATCCGTTCAAGCGTAACTACTCCGCTTTTCAACCCTCTTTCGGAAAGACTGCCGGCAAGATCGGACGCCGCACCAGAAGTACTCTCTATAGCAGCCGCAATATAATACATTCCGCCGTACTCTATAACATAGCCTGCATAACCCATATCCTTTACCGACGCGCACAGATCAGCCGCAGGCCTTTCAACAGACGGTTCACAGCAATATACAAGATGATATTTTACCCTGAACCGTATATATGAGCCACACCCGCCGAAAACGGCAACACTCAAAGACAGAAGTACGGCCAGCACAACAAAATACAGCTTTTTAACCCGACATGAACCGGGCAACTTTGATCTCATACCCTATTTTACTGTGATTATAAAAAAATATGTGGCAACATCGCAATAAAATGCTTGCAAAATTATATATTTCTGCTATAATATTTAAGTCAGCAGAAAGCAGTAAACACTTATAAAACTTATAGGTTTACCACGAATAAATAAATGCTACTGTGGCTCAGCTGGTAGAGCAGCTGATTCGTAATCAGCAGGTCGCCGGTTCGAATCCGGCCAGTAGCTCCAAAAGCCGAACGGGCAGACTTTTGTCTGCCCGTTCGGCTTTTAAAGTCTGCCTGTCAGTTGCTCGAAACGGCATCGTTCGGAATCTGATACGCAAGCGGAGCGTTTTTTAACAACTCATTGATTTAAGGCGCGCAGCATGATATAATCGAATTGACGCATACAATATCATTCATAAAGGAAACATAAAAATGTCAAGATTTATTAATATAGTACTTGCGGCTCTGGCGGCCGCAGCCGGCACCGTTATGTTCGGCGGGTGCGCTTGGCTGAGCGGACTGCTTGAACCCGACCCGCAATACGGCAACAGGTACGAGATGGATAAGCAGCTTGCAGACGGTATATTGGACGATCTTAAGACTGGCGACAGGCAATCGTTCAAGGACAGATTTTCATACTACTGTCTGAACTATCACACCGACTTTGACAAACGCGCAGAGGAGATATTCGGCACTTTGGAAGGCAGTGTCATCTCATACACATATGACACCGGAACAGACGAGGCAAGCATTCATTACGGCTACGGAAGCAGGCTTCTTGGTTTTGATCTGGAGCTTGAAACTGAGAGCGGGCAATATTTTATTCATATAACCTGGTATCCCGTGAATGACTTCGACGGGAACTGCGAGGGGATAACCTTTTTATATGCCGGCACACAGGAAGCACGTAACGTGCTGCCGGAAAACGTAATAAAACCAAACGGAATTGAAACGAACGACTATGAATATATGCCATTCGGGCTGTACCCAGAAAGTTACAAAGAGCAGATATACCGCAAGAGAGAAAACACCATTTCAGGCGAATATATAAACGCAATTTACGGCGCCTTTTCAGACGGCGACAGAAAGAAGGCGGCAGATCTGTTCTGCCAAAATGCACGTAAAAATGTGGCGGACGATATCGAAAAATTCTTTGAGTATGTGCCCGACAAAAAATACCTTGAAGAGCCGGCATATTCAATTGATCCGGACGGCATGACGACTTACCTCTCGCACACAGTGCAACAGTATCTGTTCAGCGCGGAACGCGGCGACGTTAAGGAGTATTACTGCTGCTATGCAGATCTTGAATACGGCGGTTACGGGCTTACGCTTTTATACTGCCTGCGCGACGACACAGACGCGGGAGAAACGTGGGGCTGAACGGAGTTTTGTTTTACCCCACAGATGGACACCAATACAGCACGCTCGACAAAGAGAAGATTTTGCACCTTGAATACGGAATACATGTTGGCAACGAGTGCGTGCAGTTTTTTGAATAACCGTTGAAAACGCAAAACGACTTGTGCGGCAGCCGCGATATTTTTCCGCGGCTGCCGCACATCAAAATTAAAGGCGGGGGAATTTTTAGTTCCTCCGCCCCTTTATCTTTCGGCAAAATTTTAGGTTCTGCCGTTAGTTTTTCAATATTTTATCTGCAGTATTACAAAAAATTTTGTTATGACTCACCGCAAAATTCATAGTGGCAGCCGCTGGTCTGCGTGGGAGGCATGGTTTCGCCCTCCGCAATATAGATGGTGTTCACAGTTTTGCCCTGCGCGTCAACTACCTTGTAGGAGCCGCTGCGGGGAGCGTAATCGCCGCTGTTCAATCTCATAACATTACCTCCTTGATTGATACAAACAGTATGTGCGGCATTTTTCATTTTAAACATGCAAACTTAAAAATTTTTTGCTTGTAAAACACGCGCGCGTTGCACAACCTTATTATATGAACAAAAGGTTCTTTGCCGCTGCGGCGACTATACTCGCAGCAGCCATTGCCGTGCTGTGGCTTACCGGGAATTATTTCAACCAACCCTCCTCCTTTTCGTTTGCGCGCGCGGACGAGACAGAGACGGTTCAAAAGACCGTATATCTCACGTTCGACGACGGACCGAGCGACAGGATAACGCCGAAAATTCTGGACGTACTTAAAAGCGAGAATGTAAAGGCTACGTTTTTTATAATAGGCGCGCAGGCCGAAACGCGCGACTACCTCATAAAAAGGGAATATAAAGAGGGGCACACCGTTGCAGTGCACTCCTACACTCACATTTATTCAGATATATACAGCTCTGCCGAAAATCTGATAAAAGACATAGACAAGTGCAACGACCTGATAGAAAAAATAACCGGCAGACGCTCGGACGTGTACCGCTTTCCCGGCGGTTCATACGGATTGAGACATGAACTTATCGCCGCGGTGACGGAGCACGGCATGAGATATGTGGACTGGAATGCAAGCACGCGCGACGCCGAATGGGGCGAAAAGAGCGTTGAAGAGCTGTATCGCGCCGCGGTCGCTTCAAGCGCAGACTGCAACAATATCGTGCTTCTCTCGCACGACTCGACAAACAAGCCGTTTACTCCGGAGGCGACAAAGATGATAATAAGATATTATAAAGAAAAGGGCTATAAATTCGGAACGTTTTAAAGTAGAAGCGCGGCGCGCGGG
>DVHB01000109.1 GCA_018712405.1 Candidatus Coproplasma stercoripullorum | reverse complement strand
GTTGCGCTGCGCAAAATGCGCAAAGTATCGACGAGGCAAGGGCTTTAACACAGCAGATGTTGTGATATGCCCGCTTTAAATCAGGTTTAAGCTTTTAACAATCGGCTACCTTATCTTTGTCCACAAAGAAGAAGGTAAATTCGCCGCTTAAACAAGGCTTGCCGTTTACCGTGCCTTCCGCCTTGATCACATAGCACGAGGCTATGCTGCGTTTCAGTTAGCATGTAAATTCGACGGTGTCTCCTGGACGAACGGGTGTTTTGAAGCGCACGTTATTCATTCCCGCAAAGAGGGGAAGTCTTTCGCCGAGCTGGCCCGCCATCATCGCACACGACGACTGCGATGCCATTTCGCAGAGAATGACGCCGGGAACGACGGGGGTGCCGGGAAAGTGTCCCTGCAAAAAGAATTCGTCGCCGCGCACGGTATAGCGCCCGTGCGATTTGCCTTCTTCGTCGCAGTATGCCTCGTCCACGAGCAGCATGGGCTCGCGGTGGGGCAGTATCTTTTTAATTTCGTCTCTGTTCATTTGATCCACCTTATTTTATGTATTTATTTGCGCCTGCAAGAACTTCTTCCGCCTGCGCGGTAATTTCTTTAAGTATATCTTCGCAGGACTGCTCCTTTTTTACGAGTCCGGCTCCTTCTCCGCACATAAACACGCCATTAGCATCGTCACCCTCTGTTACAGCTTTTCTGAGCGCGCCTGTGCCGAACTGACTGAGTTGCTCATCGGTGATCGACGCATCCTTTTCCATTTCGGCGAATTTGCGTGAAAACGGTGTTTTTAGCGAACGTATGGGATGTCCGAGCCTTCTGCCGCTCACCATAGTTGCGGTATCTCCGGCTTTGAGTACTTTAGCTTTGAAATTTGGATGAATGTTGCATTCCTTTGCAACGAGGAACCGTGTGCCCATCTGTATGCCTTCTGCCCGAGCATAAGCGCTGCGGCGTAACCCCTGCCGTCGGAAATTCCTCCCGCTGCGATGACGGGGATATCCACGACGTCGGCAACCTGAGGTATGAGCGCCATTGTGTTGGCCTCGCCTATGTGTCCGCCCGATTCGCCTCCTTCGGCTATTACTGCGGCCGCGCCGCGCTTCGCTACCATCTGTGCAAGAGCCACGGACGCTACTACTGGGATGACATTTATTCCCGCTTCAGTCCACTTTTTCATGTAAGTAAGGGGATTGCCTGCGCCCGTTGTGACAACGGGGACGTGCTCTTCAACGATTACGTCGGCAACTTCGGCAGCGTGCGGACTCATGAGCATTACATTTACGGCAAAGGGTTTATCGCACTTTTCGCGCAATTTTCGTATTTCGGCGCGCAACTGTTCGCCATCCATATTCATGCCCGCGATAATAACAAGTCCGCCCGCGTTGGATACGGCTGAGGCGAGCGAGGCGTCGGCCACCCAGGCCATGCCGCCCTGAAAGATGGGATAACGTATGCCGAGCAACTCTGTAATTCTCGTTTTTATCAAAGTAAGATTTCCTTTAAATTTATTTGGGTGGCGCGGAAAAGTGCCGCGTTCCCGTTTGACCATTATATTTATTATAATGATTAACAGAAGTTAAGTCAAGACAAGAAAACTAATCGATAATTTGCGGAATAAGGTCAATAATTTCAGATGATGTTGAGTACATAAAATTTTAAATAGTGCGTCTCGTCGGCGCAAAGCAGGGAAGGGTGATCGGGAGCCTGCGTCTTGATTTCCACGCTCTTGACGACCCGGCCGCTCTCCTTTGCCGCCTCCGCGAGCATTCTTTCGAATAATGTTGCTGTCATGTAGTGCGAGCATGAGCAGGTTATCAAAAACCCGCCGCTCCCCACAAGTTTCATTCCCTGTAGATTTATGTCTTTATATCCGCGGTAGGCGTCCTTCACTTCGGCTGCGCTTATGCAAAAGGCGGGAGGGTCAAGGATTACCAGGTCAAACTTTTTGCCGCTTCGTCTGAAGAAACGCAGAAGTTCAAAGGCGTCGCCGCACACTGTATCAATGTTTTCAAGCCCGTTCAGTCGCGCGTTTCTCATCACGTTGTCGAGCGCCGCCTGCGAGATGTCGCATGCGGTGACGTGTTTTGCGACCGTGGCACAGTTCAATGAAAAGCCGCCGCTGTTGCAGAAGCAGTCTAAAACCTCGCCGCCCGCGGCATATCTGCGCGCGGCAAATCTGTTTTCCTTCTGGTCCAAAAAGTAGCCCGTCTTCTGCCCGTTCTTTATATCGACGAGCATCTTCAGCCCGTTCTCTTCTATCTCGGCAATGTCGGGCACTTCGCCGTATAAAACGCCCTTTACCTCGGATAGACCCTCCTTTTTTCTGAGGGCCACGTCGCTCCGTTCGAATATTCCTCTGGGCCTGAATATCTCAACAAGGCAGTCGGTTATCATGGCTTTGCGCATATCGATACCCAAGGAGAGGCACTGAACGGAAAGGTAGTCGCCGTATTTATCCACTATGAGCGCTGGCAGATTATCGGCTTCTGCAAATACAACGCGGCAGCAGTTTTCATAGCCGAGCTTCCTGCGGTAATCCCATGCGGCTCGCAGACGGTTCAGATAAAACTGCCTGTCATCCGTTTCGTCGCCGCGGATAAATATGCGTACTAAAATTTTTGAGGCGTGGTTTATGTAGCCTTTGCCTATAAAACGGCCGTCGTATGAAAACACCGAGGCGAGCGAGCCGTTTTTGTCCTTTCCTTCGATACGTGCCACCTCGTTTGCATATACCCAGCTGTGTCCGGCCGCAATTCTCTTTTCTTCGTTCTTTTTTAAATAAATCTCGTAAGCCATACTTAAAGTTTATCAAAACGCGGCTCCAAATGCAAATATAAATCAAATATAATTGCTTTTTAGACGCTTAAATGTTATAATTTCGGCGATATGAAGAAGCTTTTGAAGTATCTTGCAAGTTATAAAATGGAGAGCATACTTGCGCCGCTTTTCAAATTTCTCGAAGCCTGCTTCGAGCTTATAGTTCCGCTGGTCGTATCTTCGATTATAGATAACGGAATAAAGGGCGGCATGGGAGCGGGCTATGTCGGCTGGATGTGCGCAATACTTGTGGCTTTGGGCGCGGTGGGGCTTGTGAGCGCCGTGTTTGCGCAATACTTCGCCGCAAAGGCGGCGGCAGGCTTTGCAAAGCACCTGCGGCACGACCTGTTCAACAAGATGCAGAGCCTCTCTTATGCCGAGATAGACGGGCTGGGCACCTCGCGCATGATAACGCGCATGACGAGCGACGTAAACCAGGTGCAGAACGGCGTAAACATGGTTCTGCGCCTGTTTATGCGTTCGCCCGTGATAGTATTCGGCGCCATGATCTGTGCCTTCATCATCGACGCGCTCGCCGGCGGAATATTTGCCATAGCAATAGTAATTCTGTGCGTGATAGTATTCGGTATACTTTTGATAACCATTCCTCTGTACAGAAGGGTGCAGTGCAACCTCGACGTTATAACCACTTATACGCGCGAATCGCTGACGGGCTCGCGCGTGATACGCGCCTTCTGCAACGAGGACAAGGAGATAGCGGCATACAACAAAAAAAATTCCGAGCTGAAGCGCTCGCAGACGATTGCGGGCAGGGTCTCGGCGCTCATGAATCCTCTCACATACGCCGTTATAAATGTAGCCATAATCGTGCTCATATACACGGGCGCGCTCAAGGTCGAAAGCAACATACTTACCACGGGCGAGGTGGTGGCGCTGTATAACTACATGTCGCAGATACTTGTTGAACTTATAAAACTCGCCAACCTGATAATAACGGTCACAAAATCTTTCGCTTGCGCCGGCAGGCTGAGCGAGGTGCTTGAAATGCAGTCTTCGCTCGTCCGCGGCTCTTCTGAAAGGACGGAGGGGCTGCCCTACATAAAGTTTGAAAATGTTTCAATGAAATACTCTTCAGACGCCGGCAACGCCCTCACTTCGGTCAGCTTTACCGCCGAAAGAGGGGATACGATCGGTGTTATAGGCGGCACGGGCTCTGGCAAAACTACGCTTGTAAACCTCATTCCACACTTCTACGACGCCAGCGAAGGCGCGGTGTATATCGACGGAATAAACGTAAACGGTTACGACGACAATACTATACGCAAGAAATGCGGCGTGGTGCCGCAGAGGGCCGTACTATTCAACGGCACTATAGCCGAAAATCTGCGCTGGGGCAAACCCGACGCAACAGACGGTGAGCTCATGGAGGCTGTTGAAGCCGCCCAGGCGGGCGACGTTATAAAGTCGAAGCGCATGGGACTTGAAGAGCGTGTGGAGCAAGGTGGTTTGAATTTTTCGGGCGGACAGCGCCAGAGACTAACTATCGCGCGTGCTCTCGTTCGCAAGCCGGAAATACTCATTCTTGACGACAGCGCCTCCGCGCTCGACTATGCGACGGACGCAAAGCTCAGGCACTCTTTAAAGCAACTCGACTATAAGCCCACGGTGTTCATAGTATCGCAGCGCACGTCGTCGATACGTCACGCCGATAAGATAATAGTGCTCGATCACGGCAATGTGGCCGGCATAGGTACTCATGAGGAGCTGCTTGAAAAATGCGAGCTCTACCGCGAGATACACTACTCGCAATTTGAAAGGAAGGAGGCCTGACGATGCGTACTCCTAACCAGAAGCAGACGATAAAGCGCATATTCAAACAGCTCAAAAGCTATGTGCCGCTCATAATACTTTCAGTGGTGATGGCGCTCATAACCGTCGCGGGCAATCTCGTCGCGCCAATATTCTTCGGCGACGCGATAAACTGCATAATAGACAGCGAAAATATCTACTGGGACGAAATATTCTTTTACTTTGCGTTAGTAGGCATTTCGATAGCCGTGACCTGCCTTTCGCAGTGGCTTCTGAACATAATAAACAATAAGATCACCTATTCGGTGACGGCCGATATACGAAGGGAGGTGTTCGAGCACATACAGCGCCTGCCCCTGAAATACCTCGATGCGCATCCGTACGGCGACATCGTGAGCAGAAATATCGCCGACGTCGACCAGTTTGCCGACGGCCTACTGATGGGCTTCACACAGTTCTTTACGGGCGTCATGACTATTGTGGGCGCGCTCGTAATGATGTTCGTGTATAACTGGATAATAGCTATTGCCGTGTTCGTTTTAACGCCGCTCTCGCTGTTTATTGCAAAGTTCATATCCACCAAGACCTATAAACTCTTCCGCAAAAACTCGGCCATAAGGGGCGAACAGACGGCGTTTATCGACGAGATGGTGGGCAATTTAAAGGTGGTGCAGGCCTTCTCGCACGAGGGTGAAAACACAGAAAAATTTGACGAGATAAACGAGCGGCTCACAAAGTCTTCGCAGGATGCGACCTTCTATTCGTCCCTGCCCAACCCAACGACGAGGTTTGTAAACGCTCTCGTATATGCAGCGGTTGCGCTCGCGGGCGCGCTGACCATAATATTTGCCCTACCTCTGCCGTTTGTGTTTGATGTGGGCAGGCTCACAACGCTTTTAAGTTATGCCAACCAATATACAAAGCCGTTCAACGAGATCACAGGCGTCATAACAGAACTACAGAACGCTATTGCATGCGCGGGCAGGATTTATGAGCTTATCGACGAACCTGCGCAGACCCCCGACAGGGTGGACGCTGCAGAGATTGAGAAAGTAAGGGGCGAAGTTTCGTTCAGAGATGTAAGCTTTTCCTACTCTGAAGAGCGCAAGCTCATCGAAAATTTAAATATTTCGGCAAAGGCCGGCCAGCGCATCGCTATTGTCGGCCCCACGGGCTGCGGCAAGACCACCATAATAAACCTTTTGATGCGCTTCTATGACGTGGACGGAGGTTCGATATCCGTCGACGGCAAGGACGTGCGCGACATAACGCGCCGTTCCCTGCGCAAAAATTACGGCATGGTGTTGCAGGACACATGGCTGAAGAGCGGCACGATAAAACAGAATATCGCCATGGGCAAACCCGACGCCACCGACGAGGAGATAATCGACGCGGCCAAGCGCGCCCACTCCCACAAGTTTATAATGCAGCTCGAAAACGGCTATGATACCGTGATCTCGGAGGACGGCGGCAATCTGTCGCAGGGGCAGAAACAGCTTCTGTGCATAACGCGAATAATGCTCTCGCTCCCGCCCATGCTCATTCTGGACGAGGCGACGTCGTCCATCGATACGCGCACGGAGATGCAGATACAGGAGGCGTTTTCGCAGATGATGGAGGGCAGGACGAGCTTTATAGTCGCGCACAGGCTTTCCACCGTAAAAAACGCCGACCTCATACTCGTCATGAAGGACGGCAAGATAATAGAGCAGGGCAGGCACGACGAGCTAATTGCCCTCGGCGGATTTTATAATAAACTGTACAACAGCCAGTTCGCCGTTTGACGGACTGCCGCAAAATGTGTATAATATAGTCTGTTGAAGGCCTTTCGCGGCATAAAACGTGCCTGTTTGGCGGGTGCGAGCCTTCGGCGGCCAGACAATATCGGAGAAATCAATGCTTCAGGTAAATAACGTATCGCTGCAGTACGGCAGCAAAAAACTTTTTGAGGATGTAAACCTCAAATTCACAAAGGGCAATTGCTATGGCATAATAGGAGCCAACGGCGCTGGTAAATCGACGTTTTTGAAGATTCTGAGCGGCGAAGTTGAGCCCAACAAGGGCGAGGTCACGCTCGATAAGACAGAGAGAATGTCAGTTCTCCAGCAGAACCAGAATGCGTTCGACAATGTAACTGTCCTGCGCGCGGTGATGCTCGGCCACCAAAGGCTGGTCCGCATAATGGACGAAAAGGACGCACTCTATGCAAAGGCCGACTTTTCAGAGGAGGACGGCGTGCGCGCCAGCGAGCTCGAGGCTGAATTTGCCGAGCTTGGCGGATGGGATGCCGAGTATGAGGCCCAAACTCTTTTGAACGAGCTTGATATTCCCGAGGAGTATCACAATATGCTTATGGCCGACCTTGACGCAAAGAGAAAGGTGAAGGTGCTGCTCGCCCAGGCGCTGTTCGGCAATCCCGACGTGCTTCTTTTGGACGAGCCCACAAACAACCTTGATATTAAAACTGTGCGTTGGTTGGAGAACTACCTGCTCGACTTTGAAAATACCATAATCATAGTTTCGCACAACAGACACTTTTTGAATAAAGTGTGCACACACATTTGCGACGTCGACTACGGCAAGATAAATATGATGCTCGGCAACTATGATTTCTGGTACCAGACCAGCCAGCTCCTCGCGCGCCAGCAGCGCGATCAGAACAAGAAAAACGAGCAGAGAGCAAAAGAATTGCAGGAATTTATCGCCCGCTTTGCGGCGAACGCCTCAAAGTCACGACAGGCGACATCCCGTAAAAAGGAGCTTGAAAAACTCACCATATCCGACTTCAAACCTTCGCTCAGAAAGTACCCCTATATCGACTTCAAGTACGAGAAGGAGCTCGGCAATGACATTCTCATGGTGGAAAACCTCACCAAGAAGGGATACTTCGAAAATGTGTCGTTCACCGTGCAGAGGGACGACAAGATATGCGTTGTGTCTGACAAGAGCACGACGATTTCCATGCTGTACGACATTCTGATGGGTAAAGTTCAGCCAGACGAAGGCACGGTGAAGTGGGGCAAGACGGTAACTGCCTCGTACTTCCCCGAAAACAACAACGAGTACTTCCAGAATTGTGAACTCACGCTTGTACAGTGGCTCAGTCAGTTTTCAAAGGACCACTATGAGGAGTATCTGCGCGGCTGGCTCGGCCGAATGCTCTTTTCGGGCGAAGAGGCGTTAAAACAGGCAAAAGTGCTCTCAGGCGGCGAAAAGGTCAGGTGTATGCTTGCCAAAATGATGCTTGAGAGCGGCAACTTCCTTATTTTTGACGAGCCTACGAACCATCTTGACCTTGAGAGCATAACGGCGCTCAACAACGGAATGAAGAACTTCAAGGGGTGTATGTTGTTTACTTCACACGACCAGGAGCTCATGAACACCGTAGGTAACCGTGTGATTGAGATAAACGGCACAAAGACATTCGACAAGA
The DNA here is from genome assembly GCA_018712405.1 of Candidatus Coproplasma stercoripullorum. Classification (GTDB taxonomy): domain Bacteria; phylum Bacillota; class Clostridia; order Christensenellales; family Borkfalkiaceae; genus Coproplasma; species Coproplasma stercoripullorum. The sequence continues at coordinate 1,432 of DVHB01000109.1, read as the reverse complement.
ATATGACTTACGATGAATATATCGATCTTGTCACACAATGATATACTGTTTAATTCTTCGTATTATTTGATATTATTGTAAAATAATAACGGAGAGCATACTGTTCAAAGCGAAAAAGAACTATAGTTCTGAAAAAGGCAGCCATTTTATGGTTGCCTTTTTTACATCAAAATTTAATCATTTTGACCGCAGTGGAGGCTGGATCCGGCTAAATATTTCTAAAAATTGTCTGTTCGACAGGTTTAACTAAAATGTACACAGTCATACTGAATGAGTTTTTAACAATAATCGACATTATTCTTTAATATTAAACAATATTTGTAAATATAAATAATGAATATTTTACAAAATTACTTTACAAATGTCATTTTACATAGTATAATCGTATCAGTCAAACAAATTGTGACAATATATTTATTCGGAGGTTAAATTGTGAAGGCGGCAAATATTGTTATCCTTGAAAGCAATGAAGAATTCATGGATGAGCTTAAGAACTATTTTGACAATAAGGGTGGGTACAATGTCTGTGCAACCACAGGCAGCGGCAGTACCGGCATTGAGTACATAAATGCATACAAGCCTGACATTGTTATTCTTAATCTTGTACTGAGCGGGCGCGACGGTTTCAGTGTGCTCGATTACATAAAAAATAATTGTCCGGAGTGCCGTACGATCGTGATATCAAATTTCTCGGATGAAAAGATAATTAATTCTGCAATCGATCACGGCGCGAAGTATTACTTTGTCAAACCTGTCGATCCGCAGAGCGTTGCCGAGAGAGTGAACGACATTTTAAGCGAACGCACCGTGGAATACAAAGTGGCTGCTGATGTAAAAGCCAAACGCAGGGTGGCTTCGCTTGACGAGAAGATAAGCAATATATTCATTTCGATAGGTATTCCTCCACATATAAAGGGATATGTGTACCTGCGAGAGGGTATCAAAATGGCGATCGAAAATCCCTCGGTGATCAATAATGTGACAAAGGAGCTATATCCGAATATCGGCAAAAAGTTTGATACGACGGCAAGTAAAGTGGAGCGCGCCATACGGCATGCTATAGAGGTTGCGTGGAACCGCGGAAGGGTGGATGCAATTAACGCGATATTCGGCGTGAGAGTGTATATCGGCAGTGAGCGGCCCACAAACAGCGAATTTATTGCGCTTGTGGCCGATAAGCTTATTCTGGAAGAACTTTTGTAATTTATTGGCTATGGCAAATTTTAACAGTTTGCGATGTACTACGTGTGGCGTAATTGATCACAGTTCAACGATTTTTTGTCAGTTATTTCTAAATGCAGGGTGCGAGCGTATTGCCCGCCCCTGCGTTTTTAAAAATAACGACAAATCGCTTGATTTTTAAAGATTTGTATTATATAATTTAGTAGCTTGCCGCTGTGGTGGAATTGGCAGACGCGCTGGACTCAAAATC
>DVHB01000108.1 GCA_018712405.1 Candidatus Coproplasma stercoripullorum | reverse complement strand
CGGATGCAGCAACGGACTTTCGGCCTATGAAATAGCGGTTGAACACGGATTTCAGGGCACGGAGGAGGAATGGCTGGAATCGCTGCGAGGCGAGGACGGCGTAGGCATAGAGGATATAACATACCGCTATGAATACAGCGCCGAGGACGGATGTTTCTATACGGTGATAGAGTTCCATCTAACCGACGGGACGACAAAGGAAGTGAAGATCCCCGGAAGCGAGGCCGCACCCGGAACGACATATGAGGCGGCCACTACGGAAGAGGCGGTCGATCTCTATAGAAACGGTGTTGAAAATGTAGAATTTACGGCTGATAGCTATTCTGCTGCAACGACTGAGGAATTGACGGCATTGCTGACTCTCGGGGCTCCCGAAGTTTCGCTCACGGCAGATATCAGTGTGCCTGAGATCATTACTGTAGACAGCGATGTTACGCTTGACCTTGGTGAAAGTACTCTTTCTGTCGGCGGAGGTATTGGCAATTATGTTGCTATTCGTGTAAATGCCGGCGGTACTTTAACAATCGATGGCAACGGCACTATCGATGCGACGGGCGCCGACGATACGACTGTTCCTGTTGCAGCTATGCAGGAAGGTGCTACGGTAATCGTTAATAGCGGTACAATCGTTGTTGATACGCCTAAAGAATCCTGTCTGTATGCAGGCGGCGGCGGTAAAGTTATAGTAAACGACGGCACGTTTATAAATAGCAGTGATGCGGATTATGAATATGGGGACAGCGTTCCTCTTACCGTAAATGTTTCCAACAGTACTTCGGTTGACGATCTCGTTATTTATGGCGGCACATTCACCGGGCGCGATCCCGCTTTGGGCGATGATAACCTCGGAGGAACTTTTGTAGCCGAAGGCTATGTGAGCTATGAATCTGAAGATGGTACATATGTAGTATGCTCCGAAGAGGATGCGGTTGCTGCCGGCATGGTTGCTACCGTAGGTGCGAGCGCATATGTAACATTTGAAGAGGCTGTTGCCGCCCTCAATGCGATCGAGGGCACCGATACGGTTACTCTCACATTGATCTCGGATTGCACTATTGACACCGGCGTTGAAATCACGCGCAGCAATGTTATCATTCAGGGCAACGGCAATGGTACGGATACAACTTTAACTGCTTTGGATGACGGCAGTTCCGGTCAGGCTGCAATTTATATCCAGGGCGCCGACAATGTGACAATTCAGAACCTTACCGTTAAACTTGACGGCGGATCGGCAGACGCTTCGCCCGTCAAAGCAACTTTCGGCATAGAAGATCCTGCTGAAGGCAGTGATTCCAGCGATACGGATGACGTAAGCGAAAACGTAACTATTACAAACGTTGTTCTCATAGGCAACAATCTTGGTCACGGTCTCAACCTTCACGGCGTAAGCAATGCAAAGGTAAGCAACGTAACGATAGAAAATTATGCAAAGTGCGGTATTTCGATCGCATTTGCAACCGGTGTTGATATCAGCAATGTAACATTCAAGGATGCTGAATGCTGGGCCGATATCGGCCTTATGTACGGCAGCAGCGATATCTACGGTACTCCCGTAACGGGCGTCGCTCTCGGTGCCGGCATTACGTTTGCAGCAAATGCATTATATGCTGAAAGCGCCGGCTACGGGGTGCCTACCGGTTATGAAAGCTACGGTCTCACGCCAATTACTACTTCTGAGAGCGGAAATAGTTGGAATATGATTGCCATTGTGTATATAAAGAGCGGCGAAGTTACTCTTAACAATATTTCCGTAGAGGGAAATATTCAGAATTTTTACGATGCATTTTATTCGAGCGGAACTCCGGTTAGCGGATACGATGTTGTCGGAATTGCTGTGTGCAATGCTTCGCTTACGGCGAACGAAGTAAATGTACGCAATATCGGTATAGCAACATCAGATGATGCAAACTATTTTGGAGTGCAGACGGGTATTGCTGTAGTGGCTTCGGCTGCCGCAACTGGAGAATACAATGTCACTTTCAATGACGGCACAGTTGAAGGTTTCCAGAAGGGCGGCTTTGTTGCCCGCGCAAATATTAATCTCTTTACATTGAATGGAGTAACTGTTACTGGTTGCGGAGCAACTGCTCTCACTGCACAAAATGCCGTACAAGTTGCCTGCAATTCAGTGATTGAAGATTGCGTAATTGCAAATGTGGAGTATACTCCCGAAGGTTCTTCGGCTTCTGGTATCCTTTTGGTTAGTATGGACGGTAAAACAGTGAATGGCGAAACCGTCACAGCGGAAAATCATGAAGGCATAATAGCCGTTATTAATGATGCGGGCAATACCTTCAGTTCCGTGGTAGAAGAGGTTAATTTTTATTAATGAAAGTTGAATTTATAAACTTTCGCATCAACGCTTTTATCTGTAAATACAGGTAAGTACAGCATAATTAGACTAAAGCCCAAAGGAGGCGGCGCGTGAGCGCCGCCTCCTTTAGTATTGCGCAAAATTGTTGCACATATTTTTTATTGCCTTTACAAAACGCATTGAGGCGTGATATAATTTTTCTGTAAATTCTGCATAAACTTTTCGGAGAGAGAAATGGGCGGAAAAGGTAAACTTAAAAGGCGGTTCAATGCGCTTAAGGAATACGGTGTAAACCTCATTGCATTGAGCATACTCACGGGCCTCTTTTCGGGAGCGGTGGTGACGCTTTACAACATAGTCACGGGCATAGGGGAGGAGGTTTCGGCCGAGCTGTATGCAAAAATCGTGCAAAATCCCGCGTTTATACCCCTGTTATTTCTGGGCTTGTCTGCGGGCGCGCTTGTCATAGGCACGGCCACCCGCCTCATTCCTATGATACGGGGCAGCGGCGTGCCGCAGATAGAGGGTGCGGCGCGCGGCATACTGCATTTCAAGTGGTACGCCGTAATGTGCTCGATGTTCGCCGCGTCGGTGCTGTGCGTATTCATGGGCCTGCCCGCGGGCAGCGAGGGGCCATCGTTGCAGATAGGCGGCTGTGCGGGCGACGCCGTGGGCACGACGTTCAGGCGCTCTTTAATGGTGCGCAGGCTGCAGATAGCTGCAGGCGCTTCGGCAGGCCTTGCGGCGGCATTCAATGCACCCGTAACAGGTCTTGTGTTTGCCATGGAAGAGGCTTTCCGCTCCTTTTCGGCGCAGGTGTTCACCTGCTCGGCGATAAGCGTGCTCGTCTCAGTCACCGTGCGCAACCTCATGCGCTCCGCCATGGGCTTTTCGGCGGGCTTTACATTTACCGCATTTCAATTTTCGCCCATGGAGCCCATGGGATATTTGTACACGGCCGTCGCCGCCCTGTGCGCGGCTCTCCTCGGCGTGGCTTTCTATCACCTCATGCTGCTCTGCCGCAGAGGCTTAAGCAAAATAACATTTTTCAAAGGAGCGGGCAGGTATATAATTCCCTTCTTCGCCGCTGGCGCGTTCGGCCTCATATCGGTGTACGCCATGGGCGGCGGGCACGAATTTATCCAGTCTCTCGGTTCCCTTCACGAGGGCGAGTTTGAAAGGATTTTCGGCATATCTGTGGCGGCCACGCTTGCAATAGTCGTGGCGATGCGTTTTATCTCCACCGTGCTCGCCGTCGGCTGCGGCATGCCGTACGGCATATTCGTGCCCGTGCTCGCCACGGGCGCTGGTCTCGGCGCGCTGCTGTGCGCAGGGTTTGAAAGCGCGGGCATGGACGCTTCCATAGCCGATTATATAATAATCATAACCATGGCTGCATACTTTACTACCGTGGTGCGCGCGCCGATCACAGGGCTTGTGATGATATTTGAATTTACCGGCCAGTTTCAGAGCCTGCTGCCCGCCCTCCTCGGAGTGGGCATAGGTTATATCGTGGGCGAGCTCTTCCGCACTCAGTCGGTGTTTGAAAAGTGTCTGGAGCTCATCGTTCACGATCAGCGGATCAGGGAGGGGGCCGAAAAGCGCAGGGTGTGCCTTGCGGTGGAGGAGGGCTCCTATGCCGACGGCCGCAGCATACGCTCGGTGCTGTGGCCCGCGGGCGGCGTCGTCACCGAAGTGGAGGGAGCGCAGGGCGGGCGCTTCGTCCCCGACGGCAAGACGATATTGAAGGCGGGGGATAAGATAACTTTCGAATGCGTGGCCGCCTCCGAAGAGGATGTAAAAAATTACCTTGCGGACATCGTGGGCGAGCCCGACGGGAAATAAACTGCAACATATGATGTGCGCGCGGGGGTGCAATATCGCCCCCGCGCGCTTTTTGTGCCCCATTCATGTGTTCAACTATAATTTCAGCTTATATTTTATATTAATTTTAACGAATGCTCTTTAGCGTGGTAAATTGCCTTTGACAAACATTTACGCTTGACTTAAAGTGTCGTTTTTTATATAATAACAAAGGACTGTAAAAGCGGATATATCCGCGTTTTAAAGCGCCGCGCGGCGCGGGCTGCGCCTTTGGGGGCCGCTTTGAGCGGCGGCGTATATATCATTTTTGCGGGGCCTTTCCCGCGGTGGAGCACACATGTTTACGTCGGAAAACGGATTACAACTTAATGAGGGAGAAGTAAGGATACCTTCGGGCTGCGCCGTGAGCGCCATAATAGACAGGAGCGGCAGGCCCATGACGGGCGAAAAGATAATACGCTCTATCGCCACCATGCACGACAGGTCCAACGGTCTCGGCGGCGGCTTTGCGGGCTACGGTATTTATCCCGACTATAAGGACTACTATGCTTTCCATCTGTTTTTTGACAGCCGTACCGCAAGAAAGGAGACCGAGGACTACCTCGCCGCCCACTTCGAGGTGGTGTATTCCTCCGAGATGAAGACGCGCAAAGTTAAGGGCATCCACGGCGAGCCGCTCATATTCCGCTACTTTTTATATCCTCTCTCCAAGCGCCTTGCGAACTCGCTTTTGGACGAGGAACAGTATGTGGTAAAGTATGTAAACAAAATTAATACCGACATAAAGGGCGCGTTCGTATTCTCCAGCGGCAAGAATATGGGCATATTCAAGGGCGTAGGCTTCCCCGAAGATATCGGCAGGTTCTACCTTTTAGACGAGGAGTACGAGGGGTATATGTGGACCAGTCACGGCCGCTATCCCACGAACACTCCCGGCTGGTGGGGCGGCGCGCATCCCTTCGGACTTTTGTCCTATTCGGTAGTGCATAACGGCGAGATATCTTCATACGACGCCAACCGCCGCTACATAGAGATGTTCGGCTATAAATGCAATCTGCAGACAGATACCGAGGTAATAACCTATGTAATAGACTTTCTCCTGAGGGTCAAAGGCCTCACGCTCGAGGAGGTGGCAAAGGTGATATCGGCCTCCTTCTGGTCGACTATAGACGACAAAAGCGAGGACGAAAAGCGCCAGGAGATATTCCTCCGCAAGGCCTTCCCGTCCCTTCTCATAAACGGCCCCTTCTCTATAATCTTCGGCTTCGACGGCGGCCTCATGGCGCTCAACGACAGACTCAAGCTCCGTTCTATGGTGTGCGCAGAAAAAGGCGACCTTGCTTTCGTTTCATCGGAGGAGTGCGGCATAAGAGTTATCGAGCCCGAGCTCGACAGTATCTTTGCGCCCGCGGGCGGCCAGCCCGTCATTTATACCCTGCGCGAAGGAGTGATAAGATGATGGATATGTTTATTCCCTCCGAGTACGAGGTCGTGCGCAATGCCGACCTGTGCATAGGCTGCAGGGTGTGCGAAAGGCAGTGCGCCAACGAGGTGCACAAGTTCGATAAAGACCTCGGCAAGATGATTGCCGACAGCACCAAGTGCGTAAACTGCCACCGCTGCGTGTGCCTGTGCCCTACGCATGCGCTCAAGATCGTCAAGAGCGACGACACATACAAACTCAACTATAACTGGCCGGTGAGGGCCATGAACGAGGTGTACAGACAGGCCGCGACGGGCGGCGTTCTGCTCTCGTCCATGGGCAATCCCGCCGAAAATCCGATATATTTCAATAAAATTCTCGTAAACGCCTCGCAGGTGACCAACCCGCCCATAGACCCTCTCCGCGAGCCTATGGAGACCACCGTCTACCTCGGCAAAAAGGACGTGGAGATAAAGAGGGACGCGCAAGGCAGGCTTAAAGACACACTGCCCCCGCAGCTCAAGCTCACAACGCCCATAATGTTTTCTGCGATGAGCTACGGCTCGATCTCCTACAACGCGCACGAGTCATTGGCGCGCGCCGCCGAGGAGCTGGGCATATACTATAACACGGGCGAGGGCGGACTGCACACCGATTTCTATAAATACGGCAATAATACGATAGTGCAGGTGGCTTCTGGCAGATTCGGCGTGCACGAGCAGTATCTGAAGACGGCCGCCGCCATAGAGATAAAGATGGGCCAGGGCGCAAAGCCCGGCATAGGCGGGCATCTGCCCGGGATGAAGATCTCCGACGACGTCTCAAAGACGAGGATGATACCAAAGGGAGTGGACGCAATTTCGCCCGCGCCCCATCACGATATATATTCGATAGAGGACTTGAGGCAGCTCATATACAGCCTCAAAGAGGCAACTGCCTACACAAAACCCGTGATAGTAAAGGTGGCCGCCGTGCATAACGTGGCGGCAATAGCCTCGGGCATTGCCAGAAGCGGCGCCGATATCATTGCGATAGACGGCTTCCGCGGCGGCACGGGCGCCGCTCCCACACGGATTCGCGACAACGTGGGCATTCCCATCGAACTCGCCCTCGCGCAGGTCGACGAGAGATTGCGCCAGGAGGGCATACGCGACAGCGTTTCGATAGTAGTGGGCGGCTCAATACACTCCAGCTCCGACGTGGTAAAGGCCATAGCGCTGGGCGCTGACGCGTGCTACATAGCCACCGCCGCCGTTCTTGCGCTCGGTTGTCACCTCTGCCGCAGCTGCCATGCGGGCAAGTGCAATTGGGGCATAGCCACCCAGCGGCCGGATTTGGTAAAGCGCCTGAATCCCGATATAGGCAAAGAGCGCCTCGTAAATTTAGTGCATGCCTGGACTCATGAGATCCAGGAGATGATGGGCGGCATGGGCATAAACTCCATAGAGGCCCTCCGCGGCAACAGGCTGATGTTGCGCGGCGTGGGGCTCAATGAGACGGAGCTTAGAATATTAGGAATTAAGCATGCAGGAGAATGATTTTTGTTTACAAAAATCATTCTCCGGGGCCGCCTGCCCTCGCATAAGCGGCGTAATACTGTGTTGTGCTTACGGGTGTTTTCGGTCATGTACGTCTTTGTACACTCCCTCAAACCTTTCGCACGCTCCTTGTCTTACTCGCTTCTATGAAGTTAGTAATTGCGTTTGATGAGGTAAAAAAATAATTTTTTCGCGCGGCGCGCATATGCAAAAAGCGATATGCGCGCCGCGCTTGTTGTTTGATTTTGAACAACCCGCTCGAAAAATTCGTGAGAGGAGTTCTTAATAATATATCTGCGCAAGGCGAATTTAGTTCGCCGTTAGCGCGGTCGCCTCGTGCCTCGTTGGTCGGCTCCGCAACGCCT
>DVHB01000107.1 GCA_018712405.1 Candidatus Coproplasma stercoripullorum | reverse complement strand
CGGATGCAGCAACGGACTTTCGGCCTATGAAATAGCGGTTGAACACGGATTTCAGGGCACGGAGGAGGAATGGCTGGAATCGCTGCGGGGCGAGGACGGCCAGGACGGAAAGGATGGCGAGGACGGCCAGGACGGACAAGACGGCGAGGACGGCGAGGACGGAACGACGTCCACGATAGAGATAAGCGAAGACGGCTATTGGGTGATCAACGGAGTAAAGACCGATGTAAAGGCGAAAGGCGAGGACGGCCAGGATGGCGAGGACGGTCAGGACGGTCAGGACGGAGCTAACGGCAGGCCGGGAGCCGACGGCAGGCCGGGAGCCGACGGAGAGGACGGCGTAGGCATAGAGGATATAACATACCGTTATGAATACAGCGCCGAGGACGGATGCTATTATACGGTGATAGAATTTCATCTCACCGACGGGACGACCAAGGAAGTGAAGATCCCCGGAAGTGAGGCTGCACCGGGAACGACATATGAGGCGGCGACGACGGAAGAGCTGATGTCGCTTATAGCGAGCGGCGCAGAGAACATAGAACTCACGGGCGAGAGCTATACGGCCGCCGATACCGACGAGTTGCAGACTCTGCTGGAGTATGGCGCAGAGGATATACAACTTACAAATAATATAGAGGCATCCGGCCAGCTGGTTGTTTCCGAGGATTCAGCCGTTACTTTAGATCTCAACGGAAACAGTTTGTCGGGTAGTTATGCGGGTTCGTTTATAGTAAATAACGGAGTAATGACAATTAAGGGTGACGAAAATTCCTGCATATATACAACGGATGTTGAAGATCAAAGCCGTCATGTAATAGAGAATTACGGCACGATGACTATTGAAGGCGGAAGATTCGGGGATAATGATACCGATTCCGCCAATGCAAATTTAACTAACCGCGGTAATGCAGTGCGGAACTACGGCACAATGACGATAAACGGCGGGCTGTTTACTGCTTGTGATAATTATATAAACGGCGGGTTCGCTTATGCTATCGCTAACGGCAGTTCAGCATATCCTGATGCGGAGATGATAATAAATGATGCGACGGTATATGGCAGTATAAACGGTTTGCTTGCGGCAGATAGTGGCAAAATTACTGTAAATGGCGGTACTTATACGCTCGGCGACGGAACGGAGACCAATTTGTGGCGAATTGTTTATACTTCAGGCAACGGTACGGTTGTGCTGAACGACGGTACTTTTACTCGCAATGTAAACAATGATTATGCTTTCTTTGGGGCAAACGGGACGGGCAGCATCACAGTCAACGGCGGTATTTATAAAGATCTCGTGCATGATTATATCCGTGTGGACGGCGATATGTTTACTGTTATCAATGGTGGCACTTTTGACGGCGGATTTGTGGGCGAAATGGTTCAGTTCGGCTCAATATCTACACCTGAGATGTTCTTGGCGTTTGCAAAAACTGTAAACCTTGGCAACTCTTTCGCGGAACAAACAATAACGTTGGCTGCTGATATCGATCTTGAAGGTGTAGAATGGACTCCCATAGGCATTAACAGCGAAAATTATTTCCGGGGAACATTCGATGGCGCCAACAATACGATCTCAAATCTTACGGTTGAAGGCGGGGCTGATTATGTTGGGCTGTTCGGTTATGTAGATACTGCTGTAATTAAGAACTTTACGCTCGAAAATGTAAATGTTTCAGGCGGCAGCTGGGTGGCGGCGGCGGTCGGAGATCTTTACAGGGGTACTGCTGAAAACATTAAAGTAAAAAATGCTGTGCTCTCCGGAAATCATTTTGTAGGTGCTATTACGGGTTATACATACGGCACTGTTTCAGAATGTGACGTTGACGGACTTGAAATCGACGTGACGCCCAATGCTTCAGGCGACAGCTATGATAACGGCGACAAGGTAGGCGGTATAGCTGGATGGATGGGAAGCGGTACCATAGATGGCTGTTCGGTTAAAAATGCGACAATCTCTGCCTTCCGCGACCTGGGCGGCATTGTCGGTAATGTTCAGAGAGACGGCGACGCTCCCGTAGTAACTAATAATGTGGCAGAAAATATCACCCTCTCTTATACGTCCGCTCCCGGGTCAATGGTTGGTAATAATATCAACGGAAATATGGGCGCCATTATCGGCAGATATGCCAGCGATGTGGCGGAAATGACTATAAGCGGTAACACTGTAACAAATGTCACAATAACAGCCACTCCCGAAACTGCTCAGTCTGTGCTTGATAATCTTTTTGGAGGCGAAACTGTAGTATTTGCAGCGGGTGAATATGGCGATCTTGAACTCGGACAAAGTCGCACTGTAAGTACTGCGACAAGCAATACTGATCCCGCTACAGAAATAGCTATTTCAGACTTGGAGAATGCCGGGGTTTACCGCTACGGGCGCACTGTTGAAGATGTTACATTCGTAGGAAGTGATGGCGCAGTATTTACCGGTAAGTTCCTGATCAGATCGGGCCATATATATGACAGCAATATATCCGATGACATAACATACACCGACCCGGTTCGCGGCGTTGAGTTAAACGGTACTGCTACTTCTTATTTTTCATATATGTATGTCGACGGCATCACTTTCAGCGGCATGAATTTTGAAGGGGTGGAAGGTATTATCGACGGCAGGTTCTATATTGACGGGGCATACCTTAAAAATGTCACTATAGAAAATTGCACTTTCACCGCTCCGGATTATTCCGATGGCGGCACGCAGCCTGCAAGTGGCCAGACAGCCATTAATCTTATGACCGATCTCATGAACGTATATGAAAATATAACTATCGAGGGCAATGAGATTTACAATTATTTCCAGGGTGTGTATGTGCAGAACGGTAACGGTATGACTGTGAGCAAAAATACTATTTCCGGCACTGTCCATAATGCGATCGCTGTTCAAAGCGGCGGTAATGCCGGGGCAAGCGATCCGGATGCTGATTATTTTACAGGTGTGATCATCATTTCAGACAATATTATTTCAGATACCGGCGACAGGGCGATTCGCTTTGGCAGTGGCCGTGAAGCGACCATAAATGTATCGGGTAACACATTCACTCGTGCGGCTGACGGAAGTAATGAACTCCTCAAATCTGGGGCGCTTACTGATTGTACACATGAATTTACAGGCAACACGTATGAGGGTGGTACAATGTCGGAAAGCGAAAGCGAGTATAATGACGGGATACAGTGGATAGTTATCGTTGTAGCTCAGTAACGGCAGATGCAATGCTTAATATTTGAATAATATTACATTTGCCGCCGTGCGCAATTTTTGCGCACGGCGGCGTTTTGTTTTCTGGTATGCTTGCAATATTGTTTGCATACCTGTTTTTTCTTTACAAAACCTCGGGTTTTATTTATAATAATGAGGAATAAAAAATTTTTTCGGCAGGTAAAAGATGGCTAAACCACTCGTCGCCATAGTCGGCAGACCCAACGTCGGCAAGAGCACCTTCTTCAATAAGGTCGCCGGCAGAAAAATTTCAATAACCGAAGACAGGCCGGGCGTCACGCGCGACAGACTTTATGCCGACGCCGAATGGCGCGGGCGCGCGTTCTCCATGGTCGATACAGGCGGTATCGAACTAAAGTCTCAGGATACAATGTGGCGCGAGATAAAAAAGCAGGCCGAAGTCGCCATAGATACGGCACAGGTCATTCTGTTCTTCGTCGACGGAAGGGAGGGGCTTACATCCTCCGACTACGACGTCGCCGACATGCTCCGCCGCAGCAAAAAGCCCGTCATACTGGTTGTGAATAAGATTGACGAATATTCCGAAGAGAAGATCTTTGAGTTCTATTCCCTCGGTCTTGGCGAGCCATACCCCATCTCCTCCGAACATGGCACGGGTATAGGCGACCTTCTGGATGAAGTTGTCAGCTACTTTGAAAAGATTCCCGCGGAAGATGACAACAGCATAAAGATAGCCGTGGTCGGTAAGCCAAACGCGGGCAAGTCGAGCCTTGTAAACAAGCTCCTCGGCTTCGACCGCTCTATAGTCACCGACATTGCGGGCACCACGCGCGACGCGATAGACACGCGCTTTGCCGCTCCCGATGGTACGGAATATACCATAATCGACACGGCGGGCATAAGGAAGAAGAGCAGGGTAGAGGACGACGTCGAATACTATTCGGTGATGCGCGCCTTCGACGCCGTGCGCCGCGCCGACGTCTGCCTTTTGGTCGTAGACAGTACCGAGGGCCTCACCGAGCAGGACACAAAGATAATCGGCTACGTCCATGAGCAGGGCAAGCCCTCGCTTATCATTATGAACAAGTGGGACCTCGTTGAAAAGGACACAAACACCATAAACACCTTCCAGAATAAACTCAAAGAAGATTTAAAGTTTATGGACTATTTCCGCTCGATATACATCTCCGCAAAGACGGGTCAGAGGGTAGATAAGATCCTCGCCGCCGTAAAGGAGGTCTACGAAAATTCGCACAGGCGCGTGCAGACGGGCGTTTTGAACGACGTAATAAGCTCGGCCGTGCGCGCAAACGAGCCGCCCTCATATAACGGCCGCAGGCTCAAGATATACTATTCCACGCAGGTAGCCGAGGCCCCGCCCGCGTTTGCGCTCTTTGTTAACGACGGAAGGCTTCTGCACTTTTCCTACGAAAGGTTTTTAGAGAATACTCTGCGCGCGGCCTTCGATTTTTCGGGCACGCCCATAAAGATACTTACCCGCGACAAAAAGGAAGATAATTAAATGGGTCAGGCAGGCTAAAAATGACGCAATTCTATATATCTGAAAGGTGGTACTATCTTCTGATCGCCGCGGCGGTGTGCTACCTTGTGGGCTGTTTCAACTTTGCGGTGATAATCTCGCAGTTCAAAAACCGCGATATCCGCGACCAGGGCAGCGGCAATCCCGGCACCATGAATATGATGCGCACATTCGGCTTAAAGATAGGCATCATAAACTTTTTCTGCGACGCCTTAAAGGGCGGCCTGCCCGTGCTGTGCGCCTACTTCATATTCCGTAACAGCGTGTTTGCCGGCACCGACGTGATCGTTGCCGACTTCATGCGCTACTTCTGCGGCCTGTTCGTAGTGATCGGCCATATCTTCCCCGTCACCATGAAGTTCAAGGGCGGCAAGGGTATAGCCTCCACGCTCGGCCTCTTCTGGGTGGCGCTCTCCTGCGAGTGCTGGTGGTATGTGTTCGTCGGCCTCGGCGTGTGCCTTCTGGTATTTCTGTATATCGCCGTGTCGGAGTGGGGCTCGATGGGCTCGCTCCTCGGCGTTTCTGCATTTTCAATCTGGCAGGCGGTGGAGTTCTTCGTGCGCTACGGCGCAGAGCTTTCAAACGGCTGGGTGATAGGTTGCTTCATGCTGCTGCTTGCAATTAACCTCTTTACCTGGATAGCCCATCACAAGAATTTATACAAGCTCCTGGGAGGGGAGGAGCACCGCACCTCGATAAAGCGCATGATAAGCAAAAAACTTAAAAAATCGTAATAAAATTTCATCATAAAACGCGAGCGCCGCGGCAAGTTTTGCCGCGGCGCTCGCTTTATATGCCTCCCTTGCGAAAGGGAGGTGGGTTGGCCGGATTTATCAGGGCAACCCGGTGGGATATATATGATTAACTCTGCCTCAATGCTGATCGCAATTGCCGCAATATCGCCTCCTCTTCAGGGGAGGGGTCTTGCCCATGGGCAAGACGGAGGGGTTCAGCTCCTTACGATTTTTTCTCGTTATCTTCTCCGGTGCTCGTCTTTGAGTTTATGCTGTATTCTATCCTCGGGTTTATGTCGAGTATGGCCTGCACGAACTCTTCATACCATTCCTCTTTTACCACGATGACGATAAATTTCTCGTCCTTGAACACGACGGTGAGCTTGTTGGTCTTTCTGTCGAGCGTCACGGCGTCGATATTTTCGATATCGTACCTGCTCTTAATAAAACCGAAGCTCGTGATTATCGACTTCGATTTTTCGTCTACTGCGTAGTAAGAGGATATCAAAAGAGATATAAGTATGACGAACAGCGCCACCGTAACTATGAACATGAGTATATATCTTATAACGGTAAAAGTGGGGTTGGCGGTGTCCAGCCCGAAGTCTATCACCTGCCACAGCGTGATCGCAAAGCCCGCAACGCTCAGCGCAAGTATTACCGCGATGAGTATGTAGATGAGTCTTGTAAACTTGTACTTAAAAATTTTCATGGCAGAATTATACACCAAAGAGGGCGCAAAAGGCAAGGCTATTTGCGGCATTAAAATACTTTGTCACACAATTTTTCAAAAGCTCTGCGCGGCGCGGCATTCCGCCGCATAAATTTTTTTGCCCGCGCGGCAATTTGTTTGCGGCAAAGCCTTGTGCACGGCGCGATTTTTTGGTATAATAAACAGAAAAGCAAAACCAGTAAAATTCATAAAGGGAGAGATCAGAATGATAAAGCTCATAAAAGGCGGCGTATACTATATGGAGGGCAAGCTCTTCAAAGAGAATGCTGCTTTCATGGTCGAAGAGAAGAAGCGCAGGGCCATAAAGAGTACCATGGCCTATAAAATACTTTCCGCGCACAACAAGGGCGACGAGAACAATCTGAAGATAAAGTTCGATGCCCTTGCCTCGCACGATATAACGTACGTCGGCATAATTCAGACGGCCAAGGCCTCGGGCTTAAAAGAATTTCCCCTTTCATATACGCTCACAAACTGCCACAATTCGCTGTGCGCAGTCGGCGGCACCATAAACGAGGACGACCATGTTTTCGGCCTCTCCGCCGCAAAAAAATACGGCGGCAACTACGTTCCCCCGCACCTTGCGGTAATTCACCAGTACATGAGGGAGATGGAGGCAAAGTGCGGCGCCATGATTTTAGGCTCCGATTCTCACACGCGCTACGGTGCTCTCGGCACCATGGCGGTGGGCGAGGGCGGGCCCGAGCTTGTAAAACAGCTCCTTGGCCAGACTTACGACATAAAGCGCCCCGAGGTTATCGCCGTGTACCTCCGCGGCAAGCTCAAAAAGGGAGTGGGTCCGCAGGATGTGGCCATAGCGCTCGTCGGAGCCACCTTCAAAAAGGGCTTCGTCAAGAACAAGGTGCTCGAATTTATCGGCCCCGGAATTGCCAATCTCTCCATGGACTTCCGTCTCGGTATCGACGTTATGACCACAGAGACGACCTGCCTTTCCAGCATTTGGGAGACAGACGAAACCACGCGCGAATTTTTCAAAGTTCACGGCAGGGAAGGCGACTTTAAAGAGCTCCGCCCCGAACAGCCCGCCTATTACGACGGCGCCGTCGTCATTGACCTCTCGCGCATCGAGCCGATGATAGCCCTTCCGTTCCATCCCTCGAACGCTTATACAATAAGGGAAGTCATCGAAAACGCCAACGACATTCTGGGCGAAGTGCAGGCGCAGGGCAACAAATTGAAGGGCGCCGAAACTTTCCGTCTCACCGATAAAATAAAGGACGGCAAGATCTATGTCGACCAGGGCATAATAGCAGGTTGCGCGGGCGGCATGTACGAAAACGTCGCCGAAGCGGCCGAAATTTTAAAGGGCAAGAGCTGCGGCAACGGCGAATTTTCCTTGAGCGTCTATCCCCAGAGCCAGCCGGTGTTCAAGTGCCTTGTCGATAACGGCTATATCTCCTCTCTCATGGGCGCGGGCGCGATAGTTAAAACGGCGTTCTGCGGCCCCTGCTTCGGAGCGGGCGACACTCCCGCCGATAACGCCCTTTCAGTCCGCCACACTACGCGCAACTTCGAAAACAGAGAGGGCTCCAAGCTCGGCGAGGGCCAGCTTTCGGCAGTCGCCTTAATGGACGCCCGCTCTATCGCGGCAACCGCGGCAAACGGCGGCGTGCTCACCCCGGGTACAGAGGCGGAGTACACCAAAAAGATCAAAAAATATTACTTCGACGGTTCTATATACGAAAAGCGCGTGTACCGCGGCTGGGGTAACCCGCAGCCGGAGACCGAACTCGTGTACGGCAACAATATTGCCGACTGGCCCGAGCAGATACCCCTTGCAAACAGCGTCTTGATGAAAGCGGTATCCGTGCTCACAGATTCCGTCACCACCACTGACGAGCTCATCCCTTCGGGCGAGACTTCCTCATACCGCTCCAATCCCATGCGTCTCGCGCAGTTCGCGCTCTCAAGAAAGGATCCCGGCTATGTCGGCAGGGCAAAGGCCGTAATGGCGGACGAGGCGGTAAGGCGCGAGAGCGGCTCCCTCCCCGAAGAGGTGTTAAAGGAGGCGGGCATTGCGCTCGATAAAGATACTATGTACGGCAGCTGCGTGGTCGCAAGAAAGCCGGGCGACGGCTCCGCGCGTGAGCAGGCGGCCTCCTGCCAGCGCGTTCTTGGCGGAGTTGCAAACATAGCTACTGAATACGCCACCAAGCGCTACCGCTCCAACCTCATAAACTGGGGTATGCTTCCGCTTGTATGCAGGAATTTTGACTACAAGCTGGGCGATTATATCTACATTCAAGACATAGTAGGACTTTTGAAGGAGGGGGCGGAGGTCGTGCCCGCGAAGCACATTTCGGGCGGCAAAGTTAAAAATATCCAGCTCGAGCTCGGCTTCCTCACGCCTGAAGAAAAACAGATAATTCTCTCGGGATGCCTCATAAATTATAACAGGCAGAAGGCAGGGCTCTGACGGGTCATTATTTTCCGTACATAAAAAAAGCCGACGGCGCGCGGAATAATTTCCGCGCGCCGTCGGCGCTTAAAAAATTGAAAGGCCGGCCGTAGTCGCCTTTCAATTTTTGCTGTAACGCCGTATTTTATCGGCTAAGCGATACGTTTTGCGCAGGGCGTCTGTTTTGTTTGCCGCCAAAAAATTTGCGTCTTTTTTCGCCCTTTTTGTTCTTTTCGTCCTTGTTGTTTTGTTGCTTTCCGTCTTTGTCGCCCGCTTTGTCGCCGCTCTGCTCGCTTTCTGCGTTCCTCTGCCCGGCATCGGGAGCCGGCATGTTATCCTCGCCTTCGGGGGGAGGGGGCACGGGCATGGGTCTGCGGCCGTTTAGCCGTCCGTCCGGCGCAAAAATGCCGAATTTTGCGCGATCATCGCCCGGCCTTTTGCCTGTAGTGTCCCTGTCAAATTCAAAACCGTCCATGTTTCCCGTTCGTTCGTCGTTCGGTATCGGCCTTTTGCCGTGCCCGTGGCGCATGTCTTTCCTGTTGTCTTTGGTGCCGCCGTCTTTTTCACAGTCGCAGTTATCCCCGCAGTTGCAGTTATCCCTGCAGTTTCCCTCGCATTCGCAGTCTTTGCCGCAGCCGCAGTCATAGCCGCCTTCGCTTTCAGTTTCCCGGGTATACCCGCTCAATGTGTTGTTGCCGCCGCCTGTCTGCCCCTTGGAGCACGCCGCTGCGCCGCATGCCGAAGCTGCAATGGCGGCAGTAAGTAAAATCATAATCAACTTTTTCATGTCAGCAGTATGTGAATATCGGCAAAGGTTATGCAACCGCTTGCCTTTTTTTGTGCCGTATGCTAAAATAATTATTGCCTGAGCGGGAAGACTATTCTGACTGTAAAGGGGTGAATATTGCTTTTGCTTGCGGAGCTTAAAACAGCCCGCAATGTTTTTGTGCATGTCTCCCTGTCCGCTTCGGCAGGGAGTTTTTTCATGAGTGAAAACAGAGTTGCGATAATCAGCGTGATAGTGGAAGACAGGGCTTCGGCCTCGGCGATAAACGCCCTGCTGTCGGAGTACGGCGAATATGTGCTTGGCAGAATGGGAGTGCCGTACAAGGCAAAGAATATCAATGTGATATGCGTTATCGCTGACGCTCCCGCCGAGGTCCTCAATACTCTCACGGGCAAAATAGGTCAGCTAAAAGGCGTGACCGCCAAGACTCTAATGAGCAAAGTTTAGTATTTTATCTTCATCATTAAGCGCAAATTATAGCTTTATGCCATGCATAGTACTCTGCAAATATCGCAATGTAAAACAATATCGGATTAATTTTAAAAGGAGAACATACATGAAAGTTTTAAAGAGAGGAGTTTTAACGGTAGTCTGCGCGGCTACGGCAGCAATGTGCGGTTTCGGTCTTTCGGCGTGCGCTCAAAACGAGGCCGACGGCGACTTTTCTTATACTGTCGCCATGCCCGACGGCGCGCCCGCGCTCGCAGTCGCACATCTCATGGTCGAAGATATGCAGTTCGGCGGCGAAGTCAATTACAAGGTGGTAAATTCCAATGCTATAGTTCAGCAGGTTTCGGGCGGGGAGGCCGATATCTGCATACTGCCCGTAAATGCGGCCGTGCAGGTGGCAGGCAGCGGCGAAGAGTATTCTCTTCTCGGTACCGTGACGCACGGAAATTTGTACATGCTTTCTGCTAAACATCCCGACGAGCAGATTACTGCGTCCAATCTTTCAACGCTCGTCGGCAAAACTGTGGGCTGCATGCAGCTTTCAAGTTTCGTCGGCAACGTGTTCAAAATGATTCTTGACGATAACGATATTCCCTACGAGGTGGCGGAGAGCGCTGACGTCGCCAAAGAAGATTGCGTAAACCTCATAAACATCGCCGATCCGGCTTCGGGCATTTCGCCTTCCGCCGAGTTTGACTATATGATAGGGGCCGAGCCTGTCGTCACGGCCAAGATCAACGGTTCGGCAAGCGCCGCCGCGCCGCTCAGGCTTGTGGGCGACCTGCAGGCGCTCTACGGCGAGGAGGGCTATCCCCAGGCCGTCATGCTCGCCAAAAATTCTGTTATAGAAGAGAACGAGGAGTTTATAACCGACTTTATTTCCGCGGTGGAGGCAAACGCCGAATGGATAGCCTCCGACGGGGCTGTTATGTCTGATATAGTAGCCGCAATAAACGCGAATTACGGCGGCGCTATCAGTTCGCTCACTGCAAACAATCTCAATTCCGCGGTAATTTCCCGCTGCGCCATAGAGTTTGTCTCCGCTTCGGAGTGCAGGCAGGAGATAACGGAATTCATCGGCAAGCTTGAGGTTCTGACGGGTACCTCGCTTACGATATCGGACAGTTTTTTCTATAACGCGGATTGATTGCACTATTCTTGGCAAAGGGCAGGGTAAATAAGATTTGAAAGAAAAGAACGCAGGAAAAATATACAACTTAATAGTGTCGGTCGCGGCGATAGCCTGCATGTGGCTTGTATGGCTTATTGCATGGATCGTGGTTGACGACGGCTACGTCGTCCCCTCTGTCGGCGACTCCCTGTCGCAGTTCTTTTCGCTGCTCGGCACGGCAACATTCTGGTCGGCCTTCGGCATGACGCTCTTGCGTACGGCATATTCATGGCTGGCAGCCGCTGCGCTTGCCGCGGTGTTCGCCTCGTTCAGCGCAGTATTCAAGGGTGCGCGCGCCTTCATTGCGCCGTTTATCGCCGTATTCCGAACAGTGCCCACAATGGCGATAACTTTGATGCTGCTCATCTGGGCGTCGCCGCGGGTGGCTCCCTCTATAGTCACCGTGCTCATGGTTTTTCCGCTCTCCTACGCGCAGATGATGGCGGCTTTCGACGGGACCGACAGAGGGCTTGCAGAGATGGCGCGCGTATACCGCGTGCCCCTTTCCGCGCGGCTGTTCAAGATATATGTTCCGCAGATCCTGCCGCCCGTTCTTGCGCAGGCGGGTGCAAACTTTTCGCTCGCGCTGAAGGTAATGATCTCCGCCGAGGTGCTGTGCAGCACATTCAATTCTCTCGGCGGACTTATCTACCAGGCCAACGTAAACTTAAATACCGCGCTCATGTTTGCGCTCACTTTAACTGCGCTCGTCACTGGCGGTCTCTTTGAATGCGGACTTTCCCGGCTCGTTCGCTTCACCGATAAGTGGACGGGAAAGAGCGCCGCCTCAAACGGCGGCGTTCCGTATAAAGGCGGCGTCCCGCGCTGCCGCATGCTGGCTTGCCGCACAAGGTATTGCTACCGCAAAAAGCTGCGCTTCGGCGGCCGCGGTCCGCGCACGGGGGTGTAAAGTGATAGAGTTTAAAAACATCACAAAAAGATACGGCGCACTCACCGTGTATCAGAACTTCAGCTTTTCGCTTGCGGAGGGTGAGATAACCTGCATCCTCGGCGAGAGCGGCTCGGGCAAGACAACGCTTTTGAACATGCTCGCAGGGCTCACTCCGTACGGGGGAGAAATTACACCCAAACCCGCATGCTCGTATATCTTCCAGCAGCCCCGCCTCGTGCCCTCGCTCACCGTGCATGGCAACTTAAAGCTCGTCTGCGGCGACGGCAACGCAATAAATAACATGCTCTCCGCCGTGGAACTTGCCGACAAGGCAAACGCATACCCTGCGCAGCTCTCCGGCGGGCAGGCGCAGAGGGTGGCGATCGTCCGCGCCTTTTTATATCCCTCCGACGCTATTTTAATGGACGAGCCGTTTTCCTCTCTCGATTTGGGGCTAAAGCTCAAAATAGCCGCGCTCTTTCTTGCGCTGTGGAAGAAGGAGAGGCGTACCGCCGTGTTTGTAACGCACGACGTCGACGAGGCGGCAATGCTTTCAAACAGAGTGGTGGTGTTGAAGTCGGGCCGCGTGGCGGCGGATATCCGCTCTTGCGGCGAGCCTTCGGCCGACCTGTTTGTCCGCGCGGAGCTAAAACGAGAGTTGATTTCGGCGCTGTGCGGAGGCAGGAGCTGAATCCCCGGATTGCCTGCAGGGGCTGCAGAAATATATGCCGGGATACATAAGACGGACATATCAGCCGCGCCGGTTGCAAAAAATTTGCAACCGGCGCGGCTTTTTCACCTTTTAAAAAATTGTAAAAAATTTTCTTTCAAATCGTTTTATTTTCTGCCTGTATTGTGCTATAATTTCTTTGTAATTTCACAATGGGGCATAAGTTTCTTTTGCTTGCAGCGGCGGCTCTGCCGCAGCGTATCACGCACTGCCTACGATAAAGAATGTGAAACCCGATTTGAACGCGATGTAAAAGAAGTATATGTTCAGAACGGCTATCACGGGCATGAGTATCATCAACATAAGGTTTTTAAGGCGGTACTTCATTGCAAACATGGAGCAGTATATGCCCAGCGCTCCGCCCAGCAGCGCGGTCAGAATAATTTTGCCGTCGCCGCTGTGTTTTTTGTTTTCGTCGTCGCCGTCCTCGTCCCGCTGCGACTTTATCAGCATCACGGCGTAAAAGTTCACGGCGATTATGTACACCGTCACCAGAATATACAAAAGTATCATACTCAAAGTATGTTTCAAAATTCCCTTTTTAGCCAAGGAGGTTGTTTATGGCAAAGGTAGCCGTTTTAATGGGCTCCAAATCTGATTTCCCTGTGGTAAAGCCCGCCGTAAAAGTGCTCAAAGATTTCGGCGTGGAGGCGGAAGTGCGCGTAATTTCCGCACACCGCACGCCTGACGAGGCTCATGAGTTTGCCTCAGGCGCCAAAGGGCGCGGAGTTGAGGTTATCATCTGCGCCGCAGGCAAGGCCGCACACCTCGGCGGCGTGATCGCCGCATATACCACGCTGCCGGTAATCGGCCTTCCCGTAAAGACCGATATGATGGGCGGGCTCGACAGCCTGTTATCCATAGTCCAGATGCCTTCGGGCATCCCCGTCGCAACGGTGGGTGTAAACGGCGGTGAGAATGCCGGCCTTTTGGCGCTTCAGATCCTGGGCGTAAAATATCCTGAAATCGCAGAAAAGCTCGCCGCATACAAACAGTCTATGAAGGCTAAGATCAACGCAGACGACGCCGCATTGCAGGCCGAACTCAAGGATATGTAAGATTCTACCCGCAAAGCCGCGCGCCTGCGGGTATTTAAGTTTATTAAAATGCATAAACACATAAAAAATTTTTAAGGAGAAAGTTCACATATGGAAAAGAAGGAACAGCTTTACGAAGGCAAGGCAAAAAAGGTTTTTGCCACCGAAAACCCCGACTACGTTATTGTGTCGTATAAGGACGACGCCACTGCGTTTAACGGCCAGAAGAAGGGCACAATCGTCGGCAAGGGCGTGATCAACAACAAGATGAGCAACATGCTCATGGCTATGCTCGAAAAGAAGGGCGTTCCCACACACTTTGTAGAGCAGCTCTCCGACAGGGATACCGTAGTCAAAAAGGTACAGATAGTTCCCCTAGAGGTCATCATCAGAAACGTAGCCGCGGGCAGCTTCTCAAAGCGCTACGGCGTAAAGGAGGGTACCAAGCTCTCTATTCCCACGATAGAATTTTCTTATAAGTGCGACGAGCTCGACGATCCGCTCATCAACGACTATCATGCGCTCGCTTTAAATCTTGCCACCGAAAAGGAGATCGCAAGGATAAAGGAACTTGCCTTCAAGGTGAACGATGTGCTCATCGAGTTTTTCAAACATCTCAACATCGACCTTATAGATTTCAAGCTTGAGTTCGGCCGTTTCCACGGTGAAATAATTCTCGCCGACGAGATTTCGCCCGACACCTGCCGTTTCTGGGAGGCGGGCACCTGGGATACCGAAAAGCACGTCAGCCTCGATAAAGACAGGTTCCGCCGCGACCTCGGCGGCGTAGAGGACGCCTACAACGAAGTTTTCAAGCGCCTTACGGGAGAATAATGGCTGATGGGCGGTTTTTTTGGCTCGGTTAAAAGAAGCAGCGCCGTATTCGATACTTTCATCGGCACCGATTACCACTCTCACCTCGGCACCAAGCGCGGCGGTATGGCGGCATACGACCCCGAAATCGGCCTCCAGCGCGAAATTCATAATATAGAAAACGCGCCGTTCAGGACCAAGTTCGAGCGCGTCCTTTCCGACATGAAGGGCAACGCGGCCATAGGCTGCATAAGCGATACTGATCCTCAGCCCCTTCTCATGGTCTCCAAGATAGGTAAATACGCAATAAGCACCATAGGCATAATAAATAATGCCGAGGAGCTCATGCATGAAATTCTGTCGCACGGCGGATACTTCGACGGCATGACGGGCAGCAAGGTCAACTCCAACGAACTTGTCGCCGCGCTCATCAACAGCAAGAATTCCTACGTCGAGGGTATACGTTACACGCAGGACAAGATAGAGGGGACGGCGTCCATTCTCATCCTCACCGACCGCGGCACGATAATCGCCGCCAGGGACAAGGTGGGCAGGCTTCCCGTGCAGCTCGGAAGGAATGACGAGGGCTTCTGTGTCTCCTTCGAGAGCTTCGCCTACAAAAAGCTTGGCTATTCCGACTACCGCGAACTCGGCCCCGGAGAGGTGGTCGAAGTTTCGGCAGACGGCGTTACTCAGCTTGCTCCTCCGGGCGAAAAGATGCGCATATGCGCGTTCCTGTGGTCGTATTACGGCTACCCGACTTCATCGTATGAGGGCGTCAGCGTCGAGATGATGCGCATGAAAAACGGCGAGATATTCGCCCGCCGCGACGCAAAGACGCACGATATCCACGGCATCGACTATGTGGGCGGCGTTCCCGATTCGGGCACGCCCCACGCCATAGGTTATGCAAATGCCTGCAAGGTGCCGTTTGCCCGTCCTTATATAAAATATACCCCCACATGGTCCAGAAGTTTCATGCCGGTGAACCAGTCCGAGCGTAACAAAGTCGCAAAGATGAAGCTTATTCCCGTGCACGAGCTGATAGAGGGCAAGCGCCTGCTGCTCGTCGACGACTCCATCGTGCGCGGCACGCAGCTTAAAGAGACGGTCGAATTTTTGTATTCGCACGGCGCAAAGGCGGTGCACATGCGTTCTGCATGCCCGCCCATAATGTACGGATGCAAATACCTCAACTTTTCGCGCTCGTCAAGCGACATGGACCTCATCACCCGCCGCACCATGGCGGAGCTTGAGGGCGACGACGCCATAAATCATCTCGAGGAATACTGCGACTCAGAAACGGAGCGCGGCAGGGCGATGCGCAAGTCGATATGCGATAAATTCAAATTTGAATCTCTCGAATTCCAGTCGATAGATGGACTTATAGAGGCCATCGGAATCGAGCCGTGCAAGCTTTGCACCTATTGCTGGACGGGAAAGGAATAATGCGCGCGGCTGCACGGTATCCGCGCGGCCTTTCAGTAATTTTTATCGCTCGGGGTCTTCCCGCAGTCGATTTTGTCACGGAGTTATCAATTCATATGGACGAAATTCATGACGAAATCCACGACGAGTGCGGTGTGTTCGGGGTATATTCATCTGAAAACCGCACAGTCGCTCACACTGTATACTACGGCCTCTACGCACTTCAGCACAGGGGCCAGGAGAGCGGCGGCATAGCCGTAGCTTTTGCCGATAAGATAGTCTACCACAAGGGCATGGGGCTCATTCCCGAAATATTTTCCAAGGGTGAGCTTGAAAACCTGCCCGAGGGCGACATTGCTATCGGCCACGTCCGTTATTCAACCACGGGCGCCAGCCAGCTCTTAAACGCTCAGCCCGTTGTGTTCACGGGTAAATGCGGAAAAATGGCGCTCGCTCACAACGGCAACCTTACCAACACCAAACAGCTCAGAGAGGAGCTCATCAAACGCAATGCCGTATTTCAGACGACTATCGACTCTGAAGTTATGGCGATAATGATAAACGACTTCTCTGACGGCGATATTTTAAAGGGTGTAAAGCTCGCCTGTCCGCACTTTAAGGGCGCCTATGCGCTCGTCATCATGACGACGGACAAGCTCATCGCCGTGCGCGACCCGTACGGCATCCGTCCCTTGTGCATAGGCACTATCGACGACGACATAGTAGTCGCCAGCGAGAGCTGCGCGCTCGACGCGGTGGGGGCGAGCTTCCTCCGCGATGTAAAGCCGGGCGAGATCGTGGTCATTGACCACACCGGCATACAGTCGCACATGATGGATGATATCCCCAAAGAGAGCCGCATGTGCATATTTGAATATGTATACTTTGCCCGCCCCGATTCGATAATCGACGGCTGCAGCGTATACGCCGCCCGCCAGGAGGCTGGCAGGCTGCTCGCAAAGCACTACGGCGTAGACGCCGATATAGTTGCGGGCGTGCCCGACAGCGCAAACGTTGCCGCGCGCGCTTATGCCGAAGAGAGCGGCATACCATTCGTGGAGGCACTCGCAAAGAACAGGTATGTGGGCAGGACGTTCATTCAGCCCGACCAGCGCCAGCGCGAAAATTCTTTAAACGTAAAGATGAACGCCCTGCGCGCAAACATACGCGGAAAAAGGCTGATCATCATCGACGACTCTATAGTGCGCGGCACGACAATGCGCAAGATAGTAAAGATGCTGCGCGGCGCCGGCGCGAGCGAGGTGCACATACGCGTGTGCTCGCCCATAATCAAGCACCCCTGCCACTTAGGCATAGACTTTCAAACCTATTCCCAGCTCATAGGCGCATACAGGAACGAGGAGCAGATCTCGAAGATCATCGGGGCCGACAGCGTGCGCTATCTCTCGGTCGAGCATCTTGTCGAGTCGTGTAAAAAATCAAACTTAAACTTCTGCCTCGGCTGCTTTACGGGCAACTATCCCTATCCTTTGGAGAGCTGCGAGACAGACAAATTCAAATTCGAATAAGCGAGGTAAAATTTTATGGCGATATCTTATAAAGACAGCGGCGTAGACGTTGAAAGGGGATACGAGGCCGTGAGGCTGATGAAGCAGCACGTTCAGTCCACATACAGCGCTAACGTTCTCGGCGATATAGGCTCATTCGGCGGCTTCTACGAGCTTTCAAAGGGTATGAAGAATCCCGTGCTCGTCGCGGGTACCGACGGCGTGGGTACCAAGCTCAAGTACGCTTTTATTGCCGACAAGCACGACACCATAGGCATCGACGCCGTGGCAATGTGCGTTAACGACATTGTTTGCCAGGGTGCAAAGCCCCTGTTTTTCCTCGATTATTTCGCAACGGGAAAGCTTTCGCCCGAAACTGTCGCAACGGTAGTTTCAGGCGTGGCGGAGGGGTGCAGGCAGTCGGGCGCGGCTCTTATCGGCGGCGAAACTGCCGAAATGCCGGGCTTTTATTCTGACGGCGAGTACGATATCGCAGGTTTTGCCGTTGGTATTGTCGATAAAAAGAAAATAATTAACGGCAGCAAGATAAAGCCTGGCGACGTGCTTATAGGCCTGAAGTCGAGCGGCATACATTCCAACGGTTATTCGCTTGTAAGAAAGCTCTTCGGCGAGGATAAGTCCGCGCTTGAAACTTACGATCCCCGCCTCGGCGCCCGTCCCATAGACGTGCTCTTAACGCCCACGCGCATATATGTCCGCACCATACTTTCGCTCATCGAAAGGGTGAAGGTAAAGGGCATCGCGCACATAACGGGCGGCGGCTTTATCGAAAATATCCCCCGCATCTTCCCCGATGGGGTTGGTTGTGAAATACGCCTCAATTCGTACGAAGTTCCCCCTGTATTCAAGGTAATGCAGGAGATCGCGGGCATATCCGACGAGCAGATATACAACACCTTCAACATGGGCATAGGCATGGTAGTGTGCGTAAACAAGCGCGATATCGATAAGACCGTTGAGGTGCTCAAGGAGCTGGGCGAAGACTGCGCCGTGATAGGCAAGACCGTGAAGGGCAGCGGGGTAAAACTTATAAGATGAAGCGCATAGCCGTATTTGCCTCGGGCGGCGGGACCGACTTTCAGTCGGTCATCGACGCCAACGAGAGAGAGCATTTCTGCGAAATATCAATACTCATCGCCTCAAAACACGACATAGGCGCCATAGAGCGCGCCCAAAAGCATGGCATACCTTCGGCCGTGTACGCAAAGGCCGAGTGGCCCGACCTGGAGGAACTGTATTCCGACCTTAAAAAAAGGCTCAATGAGCTTAAAGTCGACTACATAGTGCTCGCAGGCTGGCTGAAGATCATTCCAGAAAGTTTTATAAGGGCCTTTGAGGACAGAATAATTAATATTCACCCCTCGCTGATCCCTTCGTTCTGCGGCGGCGGCTTCTACGGCCTGAAGGTGCACAGGGCGGTGCTTGAATACGGCGCCAAAATATCGGGCTGCACGGTGCACTTTGTAAACGAAGTGCCCGACGGCGGCGCGATAATCGCGCAGCGCGCAGTGGACGTGGAGGAGGACGACACTCCCGAGTCGCTTCAGGCGCGCATCCTCGAGGTTGAGCATATGCTGCTCCCGTACTGCGTAAAAAAGCTGTGCGAGGGCAAGATCAAGAAGGACGGCCGCAAAGTAAGCGTCGCCGACTGATTTGGCGCTCCGCCTTAAAAAATGGCGTAAAAACATATCATTATATCACGCATAGTACTATGCAAAAATAGCAAAAGATGGTAATTCGGCGTGCAAGCCTGCCGGATACCTTAAAAAATAAAATCAAATTCGTGAGGTTTACATAATGGAGATGAAAAAGAGGGCGCTCGTATCCGTTTCGGATAAGACGGGCGTGGTTGATTTCTGCAAAGGGCTCATCGCAAACGATTTCGAGATAATTTCTACCGGCGGTACGGCAAAGGTTTTAAAGGAGGCCGGGCTCAAAGTT
Source organism: Candidatus Coproplasma stercoripullorum (assembly GCA_018712405.1). GTDB lineage: Bacteria > Bacillota > Clostridia > Christensenellales > Borkfalkiaceae > Coproplasma > Coproplasma stercoripullorum. The sequence goes on along the minus strand of DVHB01000107.1, from coordinate 1,568 downwards.
ATCGGCATATCTGAAATAACCGGCTTTCCCGAGTGCCTCGACGGCAGGGTAAAGACGCTGCACCCCAATGTGCACGCGGGCCTTCTTGCGATGCGTTCCAACTCCGAGCACATGAAGCAGCTTGAAGAGCTGGGCATCAACACTATCGATATCGTCGCCGTAAATCTCTACCCGTTTAAGGCCACCCTTGCGCGCGGCGCAGATTTTGCCGAGTGCATCGAAAATATCGATATCGGCGGCCCCACAATGATAAGGGCGGCGGCAAAGAACTATCAGGACGTGGCCGTCATCGTCGACCCTAAAGACTATGATAAAGTGCTAGATGAGCTCGCCGCGGGCGGCGTAACTTTAGAGACGAAGAAGTACCTTCAGTACAAAGTTTTCGCCCACACCGCCGAGTACGACAGCCTCATCTCCAACTACCTCGCCGACCAGCTCGGTATACAGTATCCCGATACGATAACTTTCGCCTATGAAAAGGCGCAGGACATGCGCTACGGCGAAAATCCTCAGCAGTCGGCTGTGTTCTATAACGAGCCGTTCATCCGCAAGGGCTCGCTCTCTTCGGCAAAGCAGCTGTGGGGCAAGGAGCTCTCCTATAACAACATAAACGACGCGAACGGCGCGCTCGAACTTTTAAAGGAGTTCGGTTCAACTCCCGCAGTGGTGGCATGCAAGCACGCCAATCCATGCGGCGTCGGTACGGGTGAGGACATCTACGAGGCGTATATGCGCGCCTACACTTCCGACCCCGTATCGGTATTCGGCGGCATACTTGCCATCAACGGCACCGTAGACGAAAGGACGGCCGAAGAGATAAACAAGATCTTCATAGAGATCGTAATGGCGCCCGCCTATACCGAAAAGGCGCTTGAAATACTCGAAGGCAAAAAGAATATCCGTCTTCTTCAGATAGACGATATCTCTGCCCGCCGCGACTCTTCCGCGCGCGATATGAAAAAGGTGTACGGCGGACTCCTCGTCCAGCAATACGACGAGTGTCTCATCAAGGACGAGGACATGGGGCTGTTTACCCGCAAGGCCGAAGTCACCGTTTCAACCACCCCTTCGGGCAAGGAAAAGACGACTTACGGCCTCGGCGTGGTGACCGACCGCGTGCCCACGGCCGAAGAGGTGGAAGCAATGATGTTTGCATGGCGCGTGGTAAAGCACACGAAGTCCAACGCCATCGTCATCGGCAAGCCCGGCCGCACCACGGGAATAGGCATGGGCCAGACCAACCGTATCTGGGCGGCACAGCAGGCTATAGAGCATGCAGGCGAAGAGGCAAAGGGCTCCGTCATGGCCTCCGACGCCTTCTTCCCGTTCTCCGACTGCGTTGAAGAGTGCGCAAAAGCCGGCATCACGGCTATCATCCAGCCGGGCGGCTCCATCCGCGATAAAGAGTCGGTAGAGGCTGCCGACAAGGCGGGCATTGCAATGGTATTTGTCGGCGAAAGACATTTTAAACACTGATAAAAGTTCACAAAAATTTAGCTCTGGCCGTGAGCTAAATTTTTCGTGATTTTAGGGGCCTTCTCGCGCGGCGCGCGGTGATGTAGCCGCCG
>DVHB01000106.1 GCA_018712405.1 Candidatus Coproplasma stercoripullorum | reverse complement strand
GTTAATTTTTTTGAATATGGCGCGCGCCGTTGACGGCGCGCGCCTTTTCTGGTATCATAAGTTAAAGTAAAATCAAAAGGTGTTATAGTATCAGTCTATGTTCTCTTATGACCTATCCGGCAAAAACAAATATTACACGCTGTATGAAAATATACGCGGCGATATATTGCGCGGTGCCTTTAAGGCGGGCGAAAAGCTGCCGGGCAAACGTACGCTGGCGGGCGAACTCGGCGTCAGCGTAGTCACCGTGCAGACGGCGTACGACCAACTGCTTGCCGAGGGGTATATAACCTCGAAGGAGCGCAGCGGTTATTTTGTCTGCCCGCTCGATATAGAGTACCGCGCCCCGCGCGCGGAGACAGATATTGCAGTGCAGACGGGGGACGCGGCTGAAATGTCGTCGTATATCGCCGACTTTGTAAGGGGCACCGCTCCCGCCGAGCTCTTTCCTTTCTCCAGCTGGGCGCGCCTCATGCGTTCGGTGCTCGCCGACTGCGGCGAACACCTCTTGGAGCGCGTCCCGGAGGGCGGCGACAGTGAGCTTAAATCGGCGATCTCGGCATATTTATACCGCGCGCGCGGAATAGTAGTGGAGCCGCGCTATATTGTCATCGGCGCGGGCGCCGAACAGCTCTACGGCACAATAGTCCAGCTCATCGGACGCGACAGATCGTACGCCGTCGAAGATCCCGGCTACCGCAAGATATCCGAAACGTATAAGCTGAACGGTGCGCGTTGCGCGCACATTCCCGTAAATTCCGACGGCATAGACGTGGAGGCGGCCGTCTCTTCGGGTGCGGACGTGCTGCATATATCACCCGCACACCAGTTTCCCACGGGCGCCGTCACCCCCGCTTCAGTGCGTGTGCGCCTGATAAATGCCGCAGAGAGGAGGGGGGGATACATCGTGGAGGACGATTACGACAGCGAGTTCCGCCTCATCGGCAAGCCGTTGCAGAATATGTATGCCGTCAGTCCCGAAAGAGTGGTATATGTGAACACTTTTTCAAAGACGCTCGCACCCTCCATGCGCATGGGCTACATGGTGTTGCCGCCCGCGCTGTATGCGCACTATGTGGAGGTATTCGGCAAAAACTCCTGCTGCGTGCCCCTGTTCGAGCAGAAGGCGCTCGCCCGCATGATCTCGGGCGGAATATTCGAGCGGCATATAAACAGAATGAAGAACTACTACCGCGGCGTACGCGAGGAACTTTTAAAGGCGCTCTCCGTGCTCGGCTGTCCGCACGAAGTATGCGATACAGCCAGCGGTCTGCACTTTACGGTAAAATTTCCGAACGCTCCCTCCGACGGGTACATAAAGGAGCGCGCCGCCCGCGCAGGCATAAACATAAGGTGCCTTTCGGACTACCTGTTCAAAGAGCGTGCAGACTGCAAAAACACGGTGGTGGTAAACTATTCGGGCATAAATTTAAAGACGGCGCAGTCGCTCTCCTCCGTGCTCGGGCATATCTGATCCTGTTGCGTAAAATTTTAAAAATTATAATAAAACGCTTGACAAACGGACTTATGCGAAGTATTCGCATAAGTCCGTTTGCTCATGAGCAAACGGACTTATGCAAAGTATAATGTGGTCAGATATAAGTAAATATATTGCCCCGTCCCTTGCGCGCGGAGCCTGCGTCAAAATTTTCTTATCATCAAAAATTTTAAGAGGTGTTAAAATGAATGACAACAAGAACAGCAATATGCTTGGCGGTCTCACCGATGAAGAGCTTAAAAGCGCAAAAGCGTGGAACGACGTTATAACGGGCAAGGTCTCCGAGGCGGTTGGTGCAACGCTCGACGGCGATTTCGTTGCCGCCAACTACACGCCCGGCTTCAACTACATGATAAGGCAGGTCAACTACAACGCCGATTCTCTCGCCGCCCTCAATACGCGGCTGGAGGCGGCTGACGGCGTGCCCGTGCTCGGCGATGTGTATACCACTCTGTATAAAAACGTGATAGACAACCTCGAATACGGCTATTCGACGGGCGATCAGCAGAAGATGAACGATGAAGCGGCGAAGCTCTCTGCAAAGACCGGTTCGATAATCGATCAGTTTAAGGCCACCGATCTCTATGACCCATCGCAGGACGATGTTACCATCAGCTATATAATGCAGCGTTTCGTTCTCCGTCGAGGCATCCGACTTCAAGTCGGAAGAGAGTAATTTCAGGTTTGAGAGCGACGTGAGCTGCAGAGTGCCGTTCATGTGGTTTTTAAGCGTGTTCGACGTAAACCATACGCACGAATATGAGCTCAATAAGTACGCCGACGAGGGAGCTTCGCTCACCATAACAGTCGAATACAAGGGCAAAACGCAGGTACCCGCAGTCCCGCAGCCTCTCTCCGACGACAACAAGACGGGCTGGTTTGCGAGCGATGTTCTGGAGGAGGCCGCCGTAAATTCCGGGCGCGACGAGACCGGCTACAGGCTCAACGGCGGCGAATTCGATCCCGACGAGCTCTTCGGCGAGGGCGGCAGTCTACGCCGCATAAAGACCTTTGTCATATCTCAGCGCCCCGCCATAACGCTCAGTTTCACGAACTTTGATTTCTCCGAGATAGAGGAGGACTTCAAACAGGGCACCGACGTTACCTTCAAACTGCTCGGCGGCTCGGCAGAGAGTTTTTCGAGGGCAAAAAAATACACTTCGCACAGGCCGTACCCACCGAAGAGGGCAAAAAGCTCGCCGCCGATAATTTGGGCGGCGGTGAACTGTACGCGCTGTATGCCGAGGATAAAGATGGCAGGTTTGTTTTTTCGGGTATAATAGACCGCACAAAACATTCAGGCTATTTCAAAAGCAGTGCGGTGGCCGTCCCGCTGGAGTCGACTATCGGCAAACCGGAGTTTTTCAGTGCGGAAACTACGGTATATAACGTAATTGGCAGCTCAAAAGATAAGGGTAACTGGGTAAAGGTATGAAAACCTGCTCAGAAGCCTCGGCTGAGTCCGCGCCGGACTGCCTCTGCGGTGCGGTATATGCCGTTAAAAATCGCGGCAGTCCGCAGCGAATGCTGCGGACTGCCGCATAAAACTGTAGCCGACGGCTGCAATGCGCTGCCAACGGACGCTTTTGCAATAAAAAACAGAGAGCGGACACATTAATTTGCGCCCGCTCTCCGTTTTGTTTTTATCGTTTTTCTCAGATGTTTGAAAGTGCAAGATAGAAACGTGCGGTGGTCTTGAGGTCAAGATTGCCGCTCATGCACCTGCGTTCGATGTTTTCATACATATTTCCAAGTAATTTTGCAATAAACATATTAATCAATCTCCTTTTGCGTGTATTCGGACTTCCTCGTCCGTTTGGTCGTGTGATGTTGCCGCCTGTCTGCGGCTTTTGGGTTTTCTTTTAAATAATTTTTCTTTGCATCACAGCTGCTGGCCGCAGTTCAGTACTACGTAAGAGAGCGGCTCAACCCCGTAATAGCTCTTGTTGTCGTCACGTTCCAATTCGTTGAGCATTTCATAAATATTCATAATTATGCACCTTCTTATATAGAATTTTGTGACCTTTGTTCTTATAAAAATTTTCCTTCGCAATGCGGCTTTTCCCGGCCGCGTACTGCCGTTTATCTTGCGCAGCCGAGCGCTACGTAAGAGAGCGGTTCAACGCCGTAGTTGCTTGTGTTGTCTTCCTGTTCGATTTCAAAAATCTTTTCGTATATACTCATAATCAAACCTCCTTTGGGGTCAGTCAATCTCAAATTCTTTGTCTTGCGTATTTTTAATTGTGTGATTTTTCCTCTGTGTCCGTCCCTTTATGGACTCGTGTGGGTCAGTCTTTCGTTGTCTGGCAGAGGGCAAGATAGATAAGGGGAAGAGTGGCCATCTTGTCGTTGCCTTCAGCGGCGTCTGCCTCTATAAGTCTTGTAAATATCATGGCGCTTACCTCCTTTTATGTCTTTGAACCGGGTTCCTTCCCGATTTCGTTATCAGTATATCATGGCCCATTTTGTTAGTCAATAACAATTTAAAAAATTTTAAAATTTTTAAAACTGTTTATATCTAACAATATTATATGATAATACCGATTATTAATGTTAATTCAACGGTAAAATATTTTTCAAACTGTTAAAATATTTCACTATTGAACTAAATTAACATTTTTTACATTTCTATTATAAACGGGTTTACGATATTTAAACGGTAAAATTCAAAAATTTTTTCAAGGCCGCCCCCTGCGGCATGCCGCAGGGGGCGGCCTTGACTTTGGCGTTCCTTTGGATTATAATGGTAAAAACCGGAATAAGGGGATAACATCTATGTATAAAAAGCAAGAAAGTTTGGGTGCGCTCAAGTCGGCGGCCGACGCCGCCGCAGGGCGCATAAGGGCCGATATCGTGCTTAAGAGCGCGCAGTTTTTAAATGTATTTTCGGCCGAGGTGTGCCGCGGCGATATCGCCGTCTATGACGGCAAGATAGTCGGCATAGGAGAGTATGAGGGGGAGCAGGAGTACGACTGTTCCGGCAGGATAGCCGTTCCGGGGCTCATCGATTCGCATGTGCATATCGAGAGCACACAGCTCTCTCCGGAAGAGTTCGCCTCTCTCGCCGTGCCGCGCGGTACCACCCTCGTCGTGGCCGATCCGCATGAGATAGTAAACGTCTGCGGACTTGCGGGTGCGGACTATATCAGGGAGGCCGCCGCACACACCCCGCTGGAGGTAAAGCTCATGCTGCCCTCCTGCGTGCCCGCAACGCCGTTTGAAACGAGCGGCGCCGTCCTTGATTCAGAGGCCACTTCTGCCGCGCTCGAAGGCGGCGGATTCTTCGGCCTCGGCGAGATGATGAACTACCCCGCAGTTGCGGCGGGAGACGACGAAGTGCTCAAAAAACTGCTTGCGGCAAGGCGCGTCGGCAAGGTCATCGACGGCCACGCCCCCGCAATGAGCGGAAGATCTCTGAACGCATACTGCGTCTCGGGCGCGCATACCGACCACGAGTGTTCCGCCGCGCAGGAGGCGGAGGAAAAGCTTGCCTTAGGCATGTATGTGCTGCTGCGCGAAGGCTCGGCCTCGCACGATTTACAAAATCTCGCGCCCGCGGTCACCGACCGCAATTTCCGCAGATTCACACTTTGTACCGACGACCGCCACGCCGACGACCTCGCCATAGAGGGACACATGGACCATGTGCTCCGCACCGCCGTTAAAAGCGGCATAAGTGGAGAGATAGCCGCTGTAATGTGCACGCTCAATGCTGCGGAGTGTTACGGCCTCAAGAGCAAGGGCGCCATAGCGCCCGGTTACGACGCCGACATCGCACTGTTCGACGATCTTGTAAATTTCAACTGCTCGGCGGTGTTCAAGGGCGGCAGGCTGGTGGCCGAGAGAGGCAAGCCGCTGTTCTCGGGCAGAATGGCGCTGCCGCAGACGGTGAAGGATACGGTGAAAGTCGCGCCTGTGAGTGCGGAAAACTTTACGATTAAATTAAAGGGCGCGCGCGCACGAGCGATAGAGCTTACGGCAGGCTCGCTCGTCACCAAAAACACCGTGTGCGACGTGCAGTCCGAAGGCGGTGACGTGATCTTGAGCGGCACCGACCTTACGCGGCTTGCCGTGGTGGAGCGTCACTTTGCCAGCGGCAGGATTGGGCTGGGACTTGTAAAGGGCTACGGACTCAAGGGTGGTGCGGCGGCTACTTCGGTCTCGCACGACAGTCATAATATCATCGTGATAGGTGACAGCAAAGCCGATATGGCGCTGGCAGTGGAGGAGCTCAAACGCATAGGCGGCGGCATGGCGCTCTCGCTCTCGGGCAATGTTCAGTCCGTTCCGCTGGATATTGCTGGGCTCATGAGCTCCGCCGCCGCGGCAGAGCACGTCGCGCGGCTTAAAAGGTTGTACGCCGCCGCCCGCACTGCGGGCGTAAAGGAGGGGGTTGACCCGTTCATGACGCTCTCTTTCCTTGCTCTTGCGGTGATCCCCGAACTCCGTCTCACCGACAGGGGACTGTTCGACGTAACCGCCTTCAACTTCACCGATATAAACGTTGATTGATGGGGCGGAATTATTCCTGTAAATCTCACGGCAAAGATTTTGCAAAGCAAAAGATTTGCGTTAATTTGATAATGAATTATGTCGCAAGCAAGGTTTCCTTGCGCCAGCGCGGTCGCCTCGTGCCTCGTTGGTCGGCTCCGCA
>DVHB01000105.1 GCA_018712405.1 Candidatus Coproplasma stercoripullorum | reverse complement strand
GCCGCGCCTGATTTATTTCTAATTTGTGGTCATGTGAATACTGCCATAAGAACCGTACCCGCGGTTAAGAGCGCCAGGCCGATCCACTCCTTAAGGTTAAGCTTTTCTTTGAACACGACGAGCGAGAAGAGCACTGTTATGAGTATACTGAGCTTATCTGTCGGAACAACGATGCTGACCTGCCCTTGCTGAATTGCATAGTAATAGCACAGCCACGAGGCACCGGTCGCAAGTCCTGAAAGTATCAGAAACAGCCACTCTTTGCCCTTGAGTTCTTTTACATACTTCGTCTCTCCGCGGCAGAACACGATGAGCCATGCCATTATGAGCACCACGCATGTGCGTATCGCCGTGGCGGCATTGGAATCCACGTTCTCTATGCCGACTTTGGCAAGCAGAGAGGTTGCGGCCGCGAACGCCGCCGAAAGTATGGCGAATATCAGCCAAGTGAGTTTTTCCCTGCCCTCGCCGCGCTTTATATCTATCATCAGGTACGTGCCTGCGGCTATCACGGCGAGGAATATCAGCTTCAGCCACCATCGCTCGCGCTCGTCCTGAAAGAGAATAATTGCAAAAAGCACCGATAAAACGGCGCTTGACTTATCTACTGCCGCAACTTTGGAAACTTCGCCAAGTGACAGCGCTTTGAAGTAGCATATCCACGATGCGCCCGTGGCAAGGCCCGATAGTATGAGAAACAGCCACGACCTGCCGCTGATTTCAGGCAGAGTGCTGTATGCGCCCGTAATAAACACTATCGCCCACGCCATTACAAGGACGACCGACGTGCGCACGGCGGTGGCGACGTCGGAATTGGCGTGCCTTACGCCGCACTTTGAAAGTATTGCCGTGAGCCCGGCAAAGACCGCCGAAAATATTGCCGCAACTATCCACATGATTTAAGACCTCTTTCAGATGCAATTATAGCGCTGCGCCTGCAATATGCAACAATATTCAAGCAAATTATAAAATTAAGCGACTGAATCGAACGTCATCCGGCCCGAAGCAAATACTGCGGGCTGAAGCAAAGCGGCGCCTCGGGCGCCTACCTGCACTCCTTTAAGATTTCAAATATCTCTTCGCCGGTAAGTTTTTTGTAGTTGCCGGGGAGAATGGGCACGCTGTAGGCGATCTCTTCGAGCGAGCGGTCGCTCAGCAATTCTTCGGGCTCCCCTTTCATTTTGAGCTGCGAAAGTCGGGCGGGCAGACCGCACTCGTTTGTGAACGAGGCGAGCGCCTCGATGCCCTCAAAGGCGAGCTGCAACTGCGTTTGCCCCTCCGCGGAAATACCCCACACGTTCTGCGCGAAACGGGCGAACTTTGCGGGTGCGGCGCCCGCTATATGGCGGTAGTATGCAGGGTGAAGGGCGGCAAGCCCCATGCCGTGGTTGCAGTCGGTATAGGCGCCGAGCTGGTGCTCTATCATGTGCACCTGGAATACCGTTTTTTTGCCTATCTTTAGTATGCCGTTTTCGGCCATGGCCGAATCCCACATGAGATTGGATCGTGCGGCATAATTCTGAGAATCAGAGAGGAGCACGCGCATATTTTTTATGACGCTGCACATAACGGCCTCGCTTATATCATCGGAGACGTTGTCCTCGTCGGGACAGCCGAAGTAGGTCTCCATGGCGTGGGAGAGCGTATCGAACGCGCCCGACATCACCTGAGGAAATGGCACTGAAAGCGTATAAGCCGGGTCGAGAACGGAGAATACGGGCGCGGCGGCAAACAGTCCCGTCTTTATCTTCTTCTCCTCGTTGGTGATGACCCCGCCGCCGTTCATCTCCGAGCCCGTGCCCGAGACGGTGACTACCGCTCCGAGGGGAATGGGAGCCGAGGCGGGGAAAGCGTGTTTTTCAAGCTCCTCCGCCCACACGTCGCCCGCAAAGTTTGCCTGAAGGGCGACTATTTTACAGCAGTCTATCACCGAGCCGCCGCCGACTGCGAGAATGAGATCGACCTTGTTTTCGCGCGCGAGAGCGGCGCCCTCCTGCACCTTTGCACAGGTGGGGTTGGGCATTATTCCCGAAAACTCCACCACTGTTTTGCCGCAGTCCTTCAATACCGAGAGTACCTCATCGTATACTCCGTTGCGTTTTAAAGAACCGCCGCCATAGGCAAGCATGACCGTGCGCCCGTATTTTTTGAGTTCGGCGGAGAGATAATTTTTTACCGCGCCCCTGCCGAAATAGACCTTAGTGGGATATTCAAATACAAAATTTTCCACAAGTTTTACCCCCGTAAAAATAATACACAGCCGCACAGGCATTCCGCATGGCTGTGAAAATATTATAGAGCAGAGCATAAAAATTGTGAAATGCTTAAATTTATGCGCCGTCAATGCCCGCGGAGCATAGCAAGTTCCTCCAAAAAGAGCGACACCGCCCTGCCCGAGGGCTGGAACTTTTTCCATACGGCGACGCAACCCATGGGCGGATGACCGGCAATCGGAACAAACCTGAGCAAAGGGTCGTGCAGATACTGCGCAGCCCCCTCTATGACGAGCACGCTGCCGACGCCGCGAAGGACGAGCAGCGAGGCGTTGTTTATCACATTGAAAGTGGCGACAATATTGAACCTGTCATATACCGTACCGATTATATTTCGGAAATTCTGCCTGAGCTCACGGCGGACAGGGACAATGAGCGGCTCTGAGACAAGTTCATCGGCCGTGACCATGCCGCGACTTGCCAAATGACTGTCGGCACGGGTAAGTATACCTATCCTCTCCGTCTGCTCAAGCCGCACAAAGTCATATTTTTCAACGTCGACAGGCTCCAGAAGAAAACCGATGTCCACAAGGCCCTTATCTATACGCTCGAGCACGAGATCGGCCGTCGCCGTGAAGAGATCGAACCTGACATCAGGATACTTTGAGCGGAACACCGACATGACGTCCGCCACGGCGTTCGCCGAATATGACTCCGCAAGGCCGAGCGACACCGTTCCTCCCGGCGGACTTGTGCCAAGCTCGTCTATTCTTCAAGCGCTATCATCTCTTCGGCGCGGCGCAGGAGAAGCTCTCCGGCCGCCGTGAGGGAAACGCTGCGGTTTGTGCGGACAAGAAGCGGCGAACCGACTTCCTCTTCAAGTTCGGCTATCTGCCGCGAGAGTGTGGGCTGTGTTATGAAAAGCCTCTCCGCTGCCTTGGTTATGCTGCCCTCAGACGCAACTACGGTGAAATACTTGAGTACGCGCAGTTCCATAAGTTCCCCGTTAAATTTTAATAAAAAGCCCGCTTAAAAGAAATTTTTCTTTTAAAACGGGCAATTGTGCGTGACATAGTACTATGTAAAATAGCTAAAAATCAAATTTTATACCGCTAAAGACGGTCAAGCGCCGTAGACGGAACGGTATTCCCTCATCTTATCGAGGTACTCCTTACCCTCAATGACCCCCTGTTCTATCGCTTCGATTATGTCTTGCATAGTGACTATGGAATAGACATTTATGCCGAACTCCTTATAAGCCTCCTGCACGGCGGAGAGATCGGAGTTCAAGGCCTTTTCCTGCCTGTCTACGCTAATGACCATACCGGCAACCTCCACCTTTGCCGCCTGAGCAAGCTTGGGGAGCATTTCGCGGAGTGCCTTGCCCGACGTCATGACATCCTCTATAAGGATAACCTTTTCGCCGTCTTGCAACTGTTTACCGACGAACATGCCGCCCTCGCCGTGATCCTTTATCTCCTTCCTGTCGAAGCAGCAGTTAAGATCTTTATGGTGGTGATCCCAGAGCGCGACGGCTGTAGATACGGCAAGAGGTATACCCTTGTATGCGGGCCCGACCAGCGTTTCACCCTCTATCTTGTTATCGATTATGCACTCTGCATAGTATTCGCCGAGGCGGGCGAGCTGCGCACCCGTTTTGTAGTTGCCCGTATTTATAAAATATGGCGCCTTGCGGCCGCTTTTTAAAGTGAAGTCGCCAAAAGTTAAGACCCCGTTCTGTACCATAAATTTTATGAAGCGTTGTTTGTAGCCAAGTTGCATATGTATGATCTCCTTCTTCAGTTTAATATTAATGTATCCACTATTTCGTTTATATCGACAACGCCGTGCCGCCCGAGCCATTCATCGATCCCTTTTACGATCCTTGGAATGGAGTAGCCGTCGGTAAAGTTTGACGTTCCGACCTGAACGGCTTTAGCTCCCGCCATCATGAAAGCTATGGCATCCTTGCCGCTCTCTATGCCGCCCATGCCGATTACAGGAATGTCCACAGCATGCGCCGCCTCATACACCATGCGCAGGGCGACAGGCATAATACCCGCGCCCGAAACACCGCCCGTGTTATTGGCAAGCACGGGCCGACGCCTTTCGATATCGATAACCATGCCGGTAAGCGTATTTATGAGCGAAATACAATCGGCGCCACCCCTCTCGGCGGCCTGTGCGTTTGTTGCGATGCTCTCAACATTTGGAGATAACTTTACGATAAGGGGCGTCTTTCTGAGCTGAGCCTTGGTAAGCCTTGTGACCTCCTCCACGTTCTGCGGCTTTATACCGAGCGCCATGCCGCCGGCGCGCACGTTCGGACAGGAGATATTGAGCTCTATCATATCGACGAGACCGTCGAGGCGGGCGCAGATACCCTCGTAATCTTCAAGCGTTCTGCCCGCGACGTTGGCAATTACAGTCGTCTTGCCCTTCAGCCATTCGAGGTCGTTTTTGATAAACTCCTCCACACCGGGGTTCTGCAACCCCACGGCGTTTAATATTACGCCCTTACCCTCTGCAATGCGCGGCACGGGGTTGCCTGGGCGGGGCTCTAAAGTCAGGCCCTTTGTGCTCACGCCGCCGACGGCGGAGATATCGTAGAGTTCGTTATACTCCCTGCCGAAGCCGAAAGTGCCGCTTGCAGCAATCACGGGGTTTTTGAAACTTACGCCGCATATTTTCACAGTTAAATCAGCCATTTTGTTCCTCTTTTTCTTCAGAAACAGAAGTATTGCTGCGGGCGATGAGCCCTATCAGCCTGCCGTGGACCTGCTCCACGTCCTTAATACCCCAACACTTGAGAACGCGCCCGTCGTTTAAAAAGACTTTTATCTGCCCGGACGAATAGTAAAATCCCCACCTGCCAGCGCGGTCGCGCTGGTATTGAATATCCTTGATGTCGGCCGCTTTGAACCTATCCTTTATAAAAATCAGCTCGTCGCCCTCGCGCACGATGACCTCGTTCGGGCACTTGGCGTGCGTATGGAACATTTGCACACAGTACAATATAAATACTCCCAAAACAACTAAGGCGAAGGCAAGATACGTGGTACCGTAAACTATGCCGAAGTCGTCATCGTCGGCAAAGCTTATAACAGACAATACAACTAAGCAGATTATCATGAGCGGAAGCAACACAACCACAACGGCCGACGATTTCTTATAGTCGGCTTTATAGGCGATGACCTCGCGCTCCATTAAAGCTCCACCTCGCTGATATCGAACACGGGGCCGTCTTTGCAGACGCGCGCGTTGTGGCCGTCGGACTTTTTGCACACGCACACAAGACACGCGCCTATGCCGCAGCCCATGCGCTCCTCCAAAGAGACAAGGCACTTTACGTTTATTCCGCGCTCTTTGAGCGCAGACTTTAAGGCGCGCAGCATTACGGGCGGACCACAGGAGATTATCAGATCGAACTTGCCCTCTTCATAGTCGGCGAGGAATGCCTGTACGGCGTTGCCCTTAAAGCCCATACTGCCGTCGTCGGTGGAGATAACGAGCCTGCCGCCCTTTTCAAATCTGTCGGTAAGGCAGGCGTACTCTATGCCGCGGAAACCTATATAGGAATAAAAATTTCTTTTGCCGGCGTACTCGTCCACTACCGCGGCGAGCGGGAATATGCCCACACCGCCGCCGATCACGGCGATATTTTTGGCATCGCCCAAATCGAATCCGTTGCCGAGCGGAAGGAGCACGGAAAGCTTGTCGCCGGGCTTTTTTTCAGATATCTTGTGCGTACCGTCGCCCTTGAGCTGGTAACACAGCGTGACATCATCGTCGTTTACAGCACAAATGCCGAGAGGACGCTTTAAAGGGAATGATTTATCGCCCACCGAGAGGTTGGCAAACTGCCCGCCTCTTATTTTTCCGACGGGCTCAGGCAAAGCGAGCGTTATCGCCCATATGCCTTTGGCGATCTCTCTGTTTTCTATTACAGTTGCAAGTAATTCTTTCATGATGATTTAATTAAAACACGGAACAGATTTCTCGACTGCACTTCGTTCCGCTCGAAATAACATTATGAATAAACGGTGCTATGAGATTTTCAGAAGCTATCAGAACAATGCGCGCGAGCACCGACAAAGTTGTTTTATTATTTAAATTATGCCGAAAAAGTGCAAGAGCGAATTTAGTTCGGCCGCTCACGCACTTTTACGACAACAGCAAACTCACGGCAAAGATTTTTGCACAGCAAAAAGATTTGCGTGAACTCTTTTTATCCCATTTTACCGATGGCGCGGCGCAGATCCTCCCGCATATCTATACATGCCGCACGAGCCGCCTCCCAATAGGTCATGCCGCTGTACTGCGGCTTGCGGTAGGCGGTAATTATGCCGCGGGAGTTATTAACGATGCCGCCGAGGCCGCGCTCGTCAAAGCAGCCCTTTATACCCTCGGCAGAGCCGCCCTGCGCGCCGTAACCGGGGATGAGGAAGAAGGTGTGCGGCAATTTTTTGCGAAGTTCGGCACCCTGTTCGGGATAGGTAGCGCCCACCACCGCGCCGATATCGGAGTAGCCGAAGTGACCGATGAGGTCCTTGCCCCACTCGGAGACGAGAGCACCCATGCGCTCGTACACCTTTTCGCCGCTTTCGAGTTTAAGATCCTGAATTTCGCCGCTCGATGGATTGGATGTCTTTACGAGCACGAACGCGCCCTTGTTGCACGCCTTGCACTCTTCGATAAAGGGGGCTACGCCGTCGGTGCCGAGATAGCCGTTTATCGTGAGCATATCGGCGGGGAAGGCACGCATCTTCTTTTCGTTTATCCTGGTGCGGCCGAGGTACGCAGTCGCATAGCAGCCCGCGGTCGAACCAATGTCGTTGCGCTTGCAGTCTGCAATAACTATCATGCCCCTGCCGAGCGCATAATTAATCGTATAGTTGAAGGCCTTGAGGCCCTCATAACCGTACATCTCGTAATAGGCGACCTGCACCTTTATTGCGGGAACGATGTCGCTTATCTTATCGACGATGTTCATGTTGAATTCTGTTATCGCCTCCGACGCGCCTTCGAACGTGGCCATGTCCTCGCGCATGTTGTCGGGCAGGTAATCGAAACTGGTGTCCAGCCCCACGCAGGTGGGGTTTTGCATATCGATTATCTTCTTTATCAGTTTATCTATCATATCCGCTCCTTAAAAACAATTCTCTCCTTATAAATTTATGAAAATTATATCA
Organism: Candidatus Coproplasma stercoripullorum; assembly: GCA_018712405.1. Lineage (GTDB taxonomy): Bacteria > Bacillota > Clostridia > Christensenellales > Borkfalkiaceae > Coproplasma > Coproplasma stercoripullorum. The sequence continues at coordinate 7,358 of DVHB01000105.1, read as the reverse complement.
AATGTGAACATACGGCAGAAAATACAGCTCACTTTGCGGAGTATTTTATGTCGCCGTCGACTATGGTATAAGCAATTTTGCCGTAAACTTCGGTGCCGCCAAAAGGCGTGTTCTTCCCCTTCGACACAAACTTTTCGCCGTTTATAACATACTTTGCCGCAAGGTCGGCTATGGTGATATCTGCAGGGGCGCCCGCTTTTATCTCTCCGCCTTCAAGATTTAAAATGCGGGCGGGCGCGGCGCTCATTCTGTCGGCGAGTTCGGAAAGGCTCATATCGCCCTCCTTTACCAGCTTGGTATAGGAGAGCGAAAAACTCGTCTCTATCCCGCTGATACCGAACGCGGCGAGGGAATATTCCACCTGCTTGTCCTTCTTTGAATGGGGAGCATGGTCGGTGACTATGCAGTCGAGCGTGCCGTCCTTTAAGCCTTCTATAATGGCCAGCCTGTCGCGCTCCTCCCTTATGGGCGGATTGACCTTTGTGTACGTATCGAAGGAAGTTATCACGTCGTCGGTCAGCCAGAAGTAATGCGGACAACTCTCGGCGGTGACTTTTACGCCGCGCGCCTTGGCGCTGCGGATGAGCTCCACTCCGCTGTAGGTGGATACGTGGCAGATGTGAACGGGAATATCCAGACTTTCTGACAGAGCTATCTCTCGCGCGATCATAATATCTTCGGCCGCGCGGATGCTGCCCTTCAGGCCCGTTATTGTAGAATTCAGTCCCTCATTGACCACTCCGCCGTCGACAAGGTTTTCATCCTCGCAGTGACAGAGGCACTTTATGTTGAAGCCGCTTGCATACTCCATGGCAAGGCGCATTATCTTTGAGTCCATGACAGAGCGGCCGTCGTCGGAGATAGCTACGGCGCCCGCCGCCGCCATCTTGCCTATTTCGGCGAGTTCCTCGCCCTTTTCGCCCTTGGTTATGCTGCCGATGGGGTGAACTTTGCAGAGGTTAACCTGCCCGGCCCTATATTTTATATATGTGGTAACTACAGCGTTGTCGTTTACGGGGTTGGTGTTGGGCATGCAGCAAATCTGCGCGAAGCCGCCCGCAACGGCGGCCTTTGAACCGCTCTCAATGTCCTCTTTGCCTTCAAATCCGGGCTCGCGCAGGTGCACGTGCATATCTATGAGGCCGGGGAAGACGTGCAGCCCCTCGGCGTCTATGCCGTCGCAATCGGCGGAAATGTTTTCAGCTATATTTGCTATCCTGCCTCCGTCGACAAGAATGTCGCACTTTTTTACACCATCGGGCAATACGACAGAGCCGTTCTTTATAACATATTTCATAAATTCTTCTCCCTGTACTCTTTTAGGAGGGCGAGTACCGCCATCCTTACGGAGAGGCCGTTGGTGACCTGCTCGCAGATAACGCTGTTTTTGCCGTCGATAAGGGTCGGCGTGAGCTCTATGCCCCTGTTCACGGGGCCGGGGTGCATGATTATCGCGTCTTTATCGGCAAGAGCGAGCATATTGTCCTTTACGCCGTAAAAGCGGCTGTATTCGGACAGCGAAGGGAAGAGCCCGCCCTTCTGCCGTTCGAGCTGAATCCTCAGGCCCATTACGCAGTGGGCGCCCTCTATCGCCTCTTCCATGCTTGCGCACACGTGCGCGCCCAACTTTTCAATCTCCTTTGGCATGAGCGTTTCGGGCGCGTACATATAGACCTCCGCCCCGAGCTTTTTCAGGCCGAACAGATTTGACTTTGCCACGCGGCTGTGCTTTATATCGCCGAGTATGGCCACCTTCAAGCCGCCGATTTTGCCAAACTTTTCGCGCATGGAGAACATATCCAAAAGCGCCTGGGTGGGGTGCTCGTTCATGCCGTCGCCCGCGTTTATAACTGAGGCGCGCACATTTTCGGCCAAAAGTTTGGGAGCACCCGCGAGCGGGTGGCGAATGGCGATATAGTCTATCTTCATCGCATCGAGCGTTCTGCCCGTGTCTATCAGCGTTTCGCCCTTCTGAACGGAACTGGACGAGGCGGATATGTTCACCTCGCTTGCGCCGAGATATTTGCCGGCGAGTTCGAACGAGGTGCGCGTTCTGGTGCTGTTTTCATAGAAGAGCGTGATGAGCGCCGTGCCCGAGAGCAACTTTTCAGCCTTTCTGCCCGCAAGCAGCAGGGCCTTCATCTCCTTTGCCCTGTCAAGAATTTCGATGATCTCTTCGGCCGAAATGTGATACAGCCCGAGCAAGTCTTTGTTTGTCAGCATAAAATCCTCTTTTTACTTTTTTCCTGAATGGTCGAGCGGGTTAAAAGACGGGGACAATGCACAAAAAAAGCGGGTATTCCGCACGGTTCGAAGCAAATAAATGCCGAACCGAACGGTCAATCCGCCGAAAATGTTGCATTGAATTTTAAAGCGCGCTCTCTTATTTCACACGCTTCGTCGCAAAACGCCGCCATAGTAATCTCTTGAAAGGCCGCAGAAAGACCGCCGCCAACCGCGACAGCTGCCATACGGCACTGTATTTATTATCAGCGACAATTATACCACAGCCTTGCTTTAAAGTAAAGCAAATAATAAAATTTAGCGCGGGAAAATATGGAGGGAATATATGTCCATGACCAATCGCTCAAACTATCTTCTGAAGCCTGAAGCCCACCTTATCGCACGAGGTGAGCACATACTCCACCCCGTTTTTGTTGCTGCGGAAGGGGAAATACGCCTCGCCGTGCAGATGACCGAATACGGCGAAGTCGACCTTGTTCTCTTCAAACAGCTGCGTAAACAGCGTTTCGCCGTTTTTTAAACTATAGGGAGGATAGTGTATCATGGCGATGAGTCTGTCGCCCTCGCCGCGCACTTTCGCCGTCTGTGCAAAACAAAGCTTGAAGCGTTCCGCCTCGCGCAAGTAGATTTTGTTGTCCTTTTCCGTAAAGTCGGGACTGCCGGGGCACGTCCATCCGCGTGAACCGCAGATGACGATATTTCCGAACTTAACGCAGTCGTTCTGCAAAAAATAAAAGGAACCGTCGGGGGCGCGGTCACGCAGCTTTGTTATGCCGTTCCACCAGTAGTCGTGATTGCCGCGGATAAACACCTTTTTGCCGGGAAGAGTTTTCAGACGGGCCAGATCGTACAGTCCCTCTTCGAGCGTTATGCCCCAACTTATGTCGCCGCAGATCAGGACAACATCGTCATCAGTAACCTTTTCATGCCAATCGGAGCAGATTTTTTCGAAGTGCCCCTCCCATCCGTCGCCGAAAATGTTCATCGGTTTCGGATTAAGTCCCGAAAGATGCAGATCGCTTATTGAATAGACGTTCATATCAACTATTATAATAACATATAAACGCAAAATTTGCACACAGTTTTTATGCAAAATTATTTATTATTATAGTAATTAATTATTATTATAGTAATTTTTTATTGTTTTTTTAATTTTTTTGTGATACGATAAACTAAAATTAAACAACAAGAGGTTAAAAAATGAACGAAAGACTTACACTGCTGCTTATTGAAAACGACCCCTCGAGTTGCAAAAACGTTATAAGCGAAATAGCTGAGAACGCCGAAAATTTTACGCTTGTCGGGGTAACAAATAATCCGAACAGGGCAATGCAATATATATACGACGCGCGCCCCGACGTTATAATACTGGGATTATCCGGCAAAGAAGACGGCGATATATGTGAATTTTTAAAGAAACTTAAAACCGCCGACATAGCAAGGCCGCCATACATTCTTGTACTCGCCGAAGACGAAGCCGCTGCGGGCACCAGGGCCGTAAAAGAATGCGAAGCCGATTTTATCATGCTGAAGAACAGAGACGGCAACCCTGCAAAGGAAGCATTAAATTTTTTAAAAATCACCGCTCCGGTAATAGCGTCCCGCAAGCCAAAAGACGGATACGGAGAAGCCGCTCCCGCCGATGAAATGAACGAGCGCCGCATACAGAGAAGAATTTCGAACGAGCTGGACAAACTGGGCATAAGCTCCAAATCGATTGGCTACAGGTACCTTATCGACGCAATAGCCATAATTATGAAGCAGCCCGTACAACATGTATGCAACGTGGTGAGCAAAAAATACGGCAAGACCGGCAACAGCGTTGAGCGCGCCATGCAAAACGCCATAAACCGCGCATGGGCCTCTACCGACGAAGAGGAGCTCAAGGCAAACTACACCGCTAAGATAAAGTCTTCAAAGGGCATTCCCACTATCACCGAATTCATCTTTTACTACGCAAAGAAGCTGAACAATGAATTCTGATGAATTCTGATGAAGATACGCGGTTGCATTTGATAAAATCAACATAATGATAAGTTATCTTTACAATAACAGTAATTTATGCATACAAAACATTACATTATTTTATTGACGTAATGCAATCAGCGCAACACATCTTTAATTATCTGATTACTCTTTTTGTAAAGTTTTATAATCAAATACGTGCGCGCGCCGTATCACGGCGCGCGCACGCTTTTATAAGGAGAATTTATTTATACGGCGTCTGCTTTTTGCAGCGTTTGCCAGGCAAAAATTTTGAGCCGGGCTACTTTGACCTTGTGTTGCCCTGCGGATAAAGCGGCAGCTCGAAGAAGCCCGCACATACCTCCTGGGAATAGTCCTGGGCGGGAGGAATCGCGCAGTATCCATAGCTGGGAACAAGAATTTCAACATCTATGGCTATTTTTAGTATTATGGTTATGCACGCGTTTACAATAAACGTGTTGTCGCATCCGTTGAACGTACCGTCGGCGCACACGGCGCTGACTTCGGCCGTTACTTTATACGGCATTATCGACGGCGCGGGCACGAACAACAGCACGTCTTGCTTTACCGTTATCACAGACTGCGCGCTGCCCTCATTGCCGCAGGCATCGGTATACAGTACCTCCACCGGAATGTTTACCGTGGCCTGGACCCTTGCACAGCCAGGCTTATCTGAAAGCCTGTCGACGCTGAGCGAGGTTATTTCGCCCTTGGACGAAACCGATTTTGCGCTTATGAATGTTAGAGGGTATGTAGGATCGCACGGAACGGGATCCGTCAGGGTGAGCGTGTAATTTTCAAGCTGGATCTGCTTGATGCAGGCATCGAATATCTTTTGTGCCTGAATGCACACTTTTTCACACATTCCGTTGAGCGGATTTCCGCTTATGGCGCCGGGACATTTATCCGACTGAAAATTGGAAAAAAATGACATTTTTAACCTCCGTCTTTATTTGGAAACGCGCCGCAGAAATCCCGGCGCCCTGAAACGGCGCGCCACGGGCAGATACGGGTGTTTACGGCATCCGTTTTTTCTGCGGCGCGACAGTTTTTTATTAATGTATTATATGACGCATCCAAATTTAAATTTACACGCAGCGGCAGTTTTTTACCGCGACAGGCATACGCGGCGGCTTTATTTTTCTTCAAACGTCAGACTCATTCTGCCTGCGGCACGGCGGGATAATAATTTTACACGTCGGGTATACGGGCCTTTTCCCGTTGAGCCGTTCAAGTTCGCTTACATCAACCCCGAACCTGGCCGCTATAGACGAATAAGTGTCGCCCACGCGCGCGGAATACATTTCGGAAGAAAAAATGAACACTATGTCACCGCAAACGGTATCAGGCGGAACGGGGCAGCCGAATGTTTCGGCAATCTGCGAAGAGGTCTGCCCCTCCTTCACCCTGTATATTGCAGGTTTTGAAAGTTTAAGCTCGTACATCGCTATATAATATGCACGGCAGACGCATAAAGTGCGCGCATGACAAAAAAAATCAGGCTAAGCTTGCGCGCCGCACTCATAATCGCGGCGCGCAAATTATAGAATAATGTTGATGAGTACAAGTATTTACAAGACAACTGCTCAGGTAACATTTTTTTCTACCGTGGAGAAGAGTCTGAGCTTTTTTTACAGAATAGCATTGTCGCGCATGATAGGCGCCGAGGGGCTGGGCATATACCAGATAGCCCTTTCGGTATTTTCGGTGTTGCTTACAGCCGCATCCTCCGGCGTGCCTATAACCGTATCGCGGCTGATAACAAAGCAGAACGCGCTCGGAAACACCGCCGGCAGGAATGCCGTCGTCACAGCGGGAATAGTCAGCACTCTTATTTTCACCGTGCCGGCAGTAGCTCTTATATTCGGAGGACAAAAAATTTTCGGTCTGCTTTTTTCAGACGAAAGATGCCTGGCGGTATTTCTCATAATCCTGCCAGGACTTATAATCACCTCTATATATTCGGTAATGCGGGGAGCATTCTGGGGCGACAAACAGTTTATGCCCTATTCGCTTATAGAACTTGCAGAAGACGCGCTGATGGTTGCGCTGGGCTGTATTCTGGTGGCAGGAGCGGCAGGAGCAGCCGACGGCGCGAGAAGAGCCGCGATGGCCGTATTTATATCATATATATTTTCTTTCGTCGTATCGTTGTTCTGGTACTTTAAAAAGGGCGGCAGGCTGGTAAACCCCAAAAGCCAGCTGAAACCTCTGCTCTCGTCCTCACTGCCTGTAACCGCGATGCGCACGTCAACATCCCTTCTGAATACTCTCGTCGCCGTGCTGATGCCGTTCCTGCTCGTTAAGATGTGCAACCTTACAGACAGCGAAGCGGTGAGCCTTTACGGCGTGGCGGCGGGAATGGCCGTACCTATACTTTTTATCCCGTCTTCGCTTATCGGCAGCATAGCGGTCGTGCTGGCTCCCGAACTCTCGGAAAACTTTTACCGCAACCGCACGGATATGCTCAAAGCGGACGTAGAAAAATCTCTCAAGGCGGCCATACTTATCGCTCTGGTGCTTATACCGGTATTATTTGCTCTCGGCGAATCGGTTGGAAACATACTTTTCTCGGACGAACTCAGCGGACAGATAGTAAAAAACAGTTGTTTCATTCTGCTGCCGATGTGCCTTTCAATGATAACAAACACCATTCTGAATTCGATGAACAGAGAAAAAGCTACGCTTATATACTATTTCTGCGGTGCGGCGGCGACCCTTATCTGTATAGCGGCGCTCACTCCGGTCATAGGGATATATTCATATATAACGGGACTTGCCGCAAGTTATGTGATAACCGCAATACTTAATCTGCGGCTTCTGAAAAAGCTGTGCCCCGGAATAAAAATATTCGGCTATTCGCTGCGCGCAGCCATAGCATGCGCGATGAGCTGCGCATTCGGCGCAGCGCTAACGGGCATACTTGAAAACTACCTGACTCCCTTCCCGTCCCTCGTGATATGCGGCGCGGTGCTTGCCGCTTTTATCGCGGCAACCTTTCTTGTATTCAAAACATACTCTGTTGAACCCGCCAGAAATGCATTGAAAAACAGACTGAAGAGACACAGAGCAAAATTCAACGTATAAAAAACCTGCAAACTGCTTTAAAAACGGGCGCGCGGCGGGCT
>DVHB01000104.1 GCA_018712405.1 Candidatus Coproplasma stercoripullorum | reverse complement strand
TGCGGAGCCGACCAACGAGGCACGAGGCGACCGCGCTGGCGCAGGACGGATGAGCCATTTCATAGCACAACGGATACCCGTTGTGCGTGGCGAATGAGATGAGCAAACGCATATGTATGCGCGCTTGCGCTGACCGAGGCGGCAAGCTATTACATTGTTGCCGCCGAGACACCCTGCTTGCGCATAGTTAATTATTTTAAATAATGCCGCTCACACTCCACCTTGTCCCCCTTGCCAAAGGGGGAAAGCGAGCAAGGCGAGCGTAAGGGGGATATATATCACTCGACGATTGCAAAGATCGATTGTTTAAGCCTTATAAAGCCTCCCATTAAGGGGAGGTGACACCACAAAGTGGTGTCGGAGGGGTTCTTGAGCCTCCCCTAAAGTGGAGGAATTAAAGGAGTAGTTCGCGCCCGAACACAATGTAAACAACCTGCAGTTGAGGTGCTTAAAAAACATTAAACGGCGCGTCGCTTACAATCTCGGCGGCAATGTGATATAATCTCGGTATCAAAGCAAGAGAGGTGCATATATGATAAATAAAGTTCATTTCGGCAGGCGCATAGCGGCGCTCAGAAAAAGGCAAAACCTTTCCCAGTCAGACCTTTCTGAAAAGCTCGGCGTCTCGCCGCAGGCAGTGTCAAAGTGGGAGTGCGGCGGAGCCCTTCCTGATATCGATATCCTGCTGGAGCTTTCGCACTTGTACGGCGTCACCATAAACGCAATGCTCGAGGACGCCGACCTCATATATCAGCTCACGGGCGTGCAGGCTGGGCGCTCGGGCATTGCGTATTTTGTCAGAGGGTCAGAGAACGGCCGTCTTAGCGCCTGGGAAAAGGAGATAGCTGAGGGCAGGTATATAGAGCGCAACTGGGCGGAGGCTGCAAAGCGGCCATATATGAACCGCGACGTCATCGGCAGGCAGATAGCCGAAAGGGGAGGCACCATCGTTGAAATAGGCGCGGGCCCGGGCGGCGGATATATGCCATACATTCTTATGGCCGACCCCGACGCCGCCGTTGTGATAAGCGACATATCCCCCGCCGTCGTGCGGGAGTGGAAGGCCTTTCTGGACAAAACGCTCGACCTGCCCTCTGTGTCTTACGCCGTAATTGATTTCTGTAATATGCCCTTTAAAGACTGCAGCATAGATACGGTATCCGACGGCGGCGGCATAGGTAACTGCATTGGCGACAGGCGCATGGCGCTGAAGGAGGCGTACAGGGTGCTCAAAAGGGGAGGGTTGCTCGTAACGGCCACCGGCTTTGTAAACAGGGAGACGCTGGAAGGGCTTCCGCAAAACGTGCAGAGCGTATTGCTTAAAGAGCGCCCCGATATTTTTGATGACTTATATGAAGATACTGTGCTCGCCGGCTTTGGCAAGATCGACAGCGTGATCGACGGCTGCTGGTATACCGACGATGACGACAGCGAAATCGCCGACCTCGCGCGCTCTCTCGGCGTCAACTTAAAGTTCACAAGCTACACAAGATTTTGCTACAAGCTGTAACAGGGCGGTATCAAGCGCGCGTTGCGCGCGCCGGCTATATAATTTTATTTAACCTGCAATTCAACTGGCGGCGCAAACGCGCCGCTTTCTTTATGCGTAAAATTTTTTTGTGATTTTTTGGTTAAAGCCTTTTGCCGTTGTTTATATTAATATTGTAAATAAAAACGCAGGTTAAACGCTATGGCAAAAAAGCATGATGAAAAGCAAAAAACGGCAGAAAATGCCGCAGAAAACGGGGAAACTTCCGCAGCTTCGGAGGAAGTAGCCGAAGGGGAACTCCCCGCGGTCGGGGAGCCGGCCGAAGAGCCCAAAAAAGAGCCTTCCGAGCTTGAAAAGGCTCAGGTCCTTGCAGAGGACTACAAGCGCAAGTGGTACGCGGTTGCCGCCGAGTACGACAACTACCGCAAGCGCACTTCCGCGCAGGCTTCGCAGGCCTATTCAGAGGGCAAGACCGAGGCAATTATAAAGCTCCTGCCCGTCGCCGATACGTTCGGCTATGCACTCGATTCCGTAAAGGACGAGGCCGCAAGGGCGGGTATAGATAAGATAATCAAAAACTTCAACGCAATTTTAAATTCCCTCGGCGTGACCGAGGCGGTGATAAACCCCGGCGACAAGTTCGACGAGAGCATAGCCGAGGCCGTGATGAACGTGCCATGCGGCGATGGTGAAGAACCCAACACCGTAAAGCTCGTTATGCGCAAGGGCTACAAGTTAGGCGATAAAGTCATCCGTTTTGCACAAGTTTCAGTTACAGTATAGAGTAGTTAAAGCGTAAAACAAATTTATAAATAAATTATGTTTCAAGGCGGGTTTCCCGCCGCAGAAAGACCCAATTTGCCGCGAAAGCGGGCTCGCCAAAGGGGGAATTGTCCCGATTATATAATGGAGAGCCCTTAAAATCGGGGCAAGGGGGAGCTGGCTCCCCAAGGTCACGGAAATTTTGCGGCGGCACCAGCCGTAAAATTTCGTGAATATTAAAAGGAGTATATAGATTATGGGAAAGGTAATTGGTATCGACCTCGGCACTACTAACTCGTGCGTGGCGGTCATGGAAGGCGGCGAGCCTGTCGTTATACCCAACAGTGAAGGCAGCAGAACTACCCCTTCGGTAGTATCTTTCAAGGCCGACGGTTCGCGTATAGTGGGCCAGGCGGCAAAGAGGCTTGCGGTTGCGCAGCCCGATAAAACAGTTATATCCATAAAGAGGCACATGGGCGAAGCTTATAAGGTGAATATCGACAATGGTTATTCCCCTCAGGAAATATCGGCCATGATCCTCTCCAAATTAAAGGCGGATGCGGAGAGTTACCTCGGCGGCAAAGTAACCGACGCGGTGATCACCTGTCCCGCATACTTCAACGACTCCCAGCGTCAGGCCACCAAAGACGCGGGCAAGATAGCAGGCCTCAACGTGCTCAGGATAATAAACGAGCCCACCGCGGCCGCCCTTGCCTACGGCCTCGACAAGCAGGAGGGCAGCCAGAAGGTAATGATCTACGACCTCGGCGGCGGCACGTTCGATGTCTCCATTCTCGAGATAGGCGACGGCGTGTTCGAAGTGCTCGCAACCAACGGCGATACCCACCTCGGCGGCGACGACTTCGATAACAAGATAATCGACTGGCTGGTTGAAAACTTCAAGAAGGACACGGGCGTAGACCTTTCAAAGGACAGAATGGCTATGCAGAGGCTTAAAGAGGCCGCAGAAAAGGCCAAGATAGAACTCTCCGGCATGACCAACACCAACATCAACCTGCCCTTCATAACGGTAGTAGACGGCGCTCCCCAGCATCTCGATTACGACCTCTCCAGGCAGAAGTTTGACAGCTTGACCGCAGATCTGGTAGACCGCACGGTGGAGCCTATGCGCAAGGCCATGCAGGACGCGGGCCTCACGTACAAGGATATCAATAAGGTAATAATGGTGGGCGGTTCCACGCGTGTGCCCGCCGTATATGATAAGGTTAAGTCGATAACCGGTAAAGACCCGTTCAAGGGCATCAACCCCGACGAGTGCGTGGCTATCGGCGCAGCCATTCAGGGCGGCGTGCTCTCCGGCGAAGTTAAAGACGTGCTCCTTCTGGACGTTATGCCTCTGACCCTTGGCATTGAAACGCTCGGCGGCGTATCCACGCCCCTCATCGAGCGCAACACCACCATCCCCGTAAAGAAGAGCCAGGTATTCTCTACCGCGGCCGATAACCAGCCCGGCGTTGAGATCAACGTGCTTCAGGGTGAAAGAAAGTTCGCCAAGGATAATAAGTCGCTCGGCAGGTTCATGCTCACCGATATTCCTCCCGCACCCCGCGGCGTGCCCCAGATCGAAGTTACCTTCGACGTCGATGCAAACGGCATCGTAAACGTGACCGCCAAGGATCTCGGCACGGGCAAGAGCACGAATATCACGATCACGGCATCCACCAACCTCTCTGAAGAGGAGATAGATAAGGCGGTAAAGGACGCCGAGCGCTACGCCGAAGAGGATAAGAAGCGCAAAGAGGCGGTCGATAATAAGAACAGCCTCGAGGCCATGATCGACAGCCTTGAAAAGACGGTTAAAGAGGCCGGCGACAAACTCACCGAGGACGACAAGAAGACGGTGGAAGATGCAATTGCCAAGGCTAAGACCGAGCTTGAGTCGGGCGATGACGACAGGATCAAGGCTGCAAGCGAAACTCTCACCCGTGAAATTCAGCCGATAGTTGCCAAGATTTATCAGCAGGCGCAGGGCGCCGCGGGAAATAACGGCAACAGCGGAAACCCGGATGACGGCACGGAATTTAACCAGCACGGCAACAACTAAAAAGATTCACGAAAATTTAACTCTGGCCGTGCGAGCTAAGCGCTGCTCTGCCGAGGCTCCCGAAGGGAAACGGCAGATAGTTAAATTTTCCGTGAGTTTGAGAAACCAAGTTTCTCTTGCCGCGATTTTTTAAGGGCTCACGATTATATAATCGCAGCAATTCACTTCCGGTGAGCCCGCTTTCGCGGCAAATTGAGACGAACGGCACTCTTCATAGCACAACAGATACCTGTTGTGCGTGTGCCG
>DVHB01000103.1 GCA_018712405.1 Candidatus Coproplasma stercoripullorum | reverse complement strand
CGCGGCTTTGCCGCGCACGCCATTGTCGTTTCATATTCATATTTCTGCGGCGCGGTATGCGCCGCAGAAATCAATGTCTGTTGACAGCTCTGCCTTTATCGGAGCAAATCAGTCGAACATTCCGCCGAATGTAAGAACAACGTAAGGAGCTTCAAGCGTGCCGTCTGCGTTTTCGTCAACATGCGTCCATGTGTTTTCAAAGTCGAAGCGGGGTGTGTAGCTCGACCAGAAGCTCTCTGTAGCGGCAATCCTTGTTTCGGCTACCTGAACATACTCGGCATAACCGTCTTCGGCAATGTTGGAAACACAGCCGGAGATCGTGATAACCGCCGTTTCTACATAGCGGCCGAAGATACCGGAGCTGTTCTTTTCAGGTACGGTGAGCGGCTCGGTATTGCCTCCGTAGTACAGCTCGCCCATGAATACGCAATCGGTAACGGAAACCACATATGCGCCGCCCGCCGAGTTGTTCTGGGCTGCGATCACGCCGCCGACATACTGCTGGCCGATCACGGCGGCCGCCGAATAGCAACGCTCGAGGGTGAACTTATCTTCAACGCTTCTGTCCTCCATGCGACCCACGATACCGCCGACATAGTTACGGCCGGCGCCGTCGAGAGTAGCATAGACCATGCTGTCGGAGATAACTACTTCGCCGAACGTCACGCCGGAACTTGACGACTGAATGAGACCGATGAGTCCGCCCATATCATTTCCGCTTGCGGTGAGAACATGTTCATCGTCGTTGATAAGAGCGACGTTATCGATATACAGTCCGCCCGCCGTATGGTGGCCGATGAGCGCGCCGTTCCTTGCATTGCCCGCATCGAGCGAAAGATTATTTATAAGCACATTGGAAATATAGCCGCCATAGCTCTGTCCGAATATGCCGTTGCGCTGACCGGAAGATGTTATGCTTATATTATTGAGTTCAACATTCATCAGCGTGCCGCCGCGGAGATAATTGAACAGGCCGACCCTCTCCGATCCGCTTACGGTTAAGTTATCAATAGAGTGCCCGTCGCCGTTCACAAGGCCATACAGACTGTCTACAGGAGTATATTCAACGCCCGTGAAGTCAAGGTCTGCGGTGAGCAGATATATCGTGTAAGAATTGTTGCCTGCAAGTTTTGAAGTAAACTCTGCAGGGGTCGCGATAGTTTCGACGGAAACATCCTGCGAATAAACTTCGGAGGTCAGATCGCCGGCGCCGTTAGTGAACCAGTAGTAAATGGTATACGCACGGTTATTCTCGTTTGTGAACTGAGCGGTTATCGAGTTGTCCGTGAAGGAGTACGCCTCTGTCGCCTCGTCAGCGCTGAGCTGCGCAACGACGGCGCTGTCCTCCATGCCGTTTAACTGAGCGATCTCGGCCTCGTCGGACGTGGAATAAGCATAGAGAGTACCCTTTACGTTTGTAACGTCGCCGCTGATCGAATAGCCGTCGCGGTTAACGATAAGGCTTTCGGTTCCGGGAACGAAGTCGATTACCGCTTCGTTGCTTGCAACATAGATATAGTAGGTATAACTTGCAGTTTCGCCGTTGCACGTAACGTTGTAAGTTATTCTGTAAACGCCGGCAACCGACGCAGAGAATTCGCCCACTCTGCTGTAAGTTTTGGTTGCGCTCGGCGCATACTCGTATATGGCCTCGATATCGTACAGATCTTCAGGAAGAGGCTTGCCGTTCATGTCGGAACCGTCCTCAACAACGACTCCGGGCTCCTCAAACACTTCGTACTGGTCGATTATAAACCTGCGCGCCTCTTCCGTCACGGCGTCTTCAAGTCCCGCAACATATATATCGCCGAGTTCGGGCGCGGCCGCCTTGACAGTGAGCTCGAAGGTCTTTTGCGCCGTCGCGCCGCGGTAGCTGATGTATGCCGTAAGCGTCACTTCGGTATCGTCGGCAGGACGGTAAACCTCGATTGCCACATCCTGCGAATTTGAGTTGGAGGAATTGTAGCTGGGGACAATGTAAAGTATATCGCTGTTGCTCGAAGTCCAGGATATGGTTGCTCCCATCATCGCCGTAGTAAGAGTGAAATCCTGATATACCGCATCGGTATCGGTATAGAGATAGAGCGTATTATAGACTGCCAATACGACCGCCTCATTCGCCGACTCCGCCTCCGAAAGCTCCGAGTCGTAGAAGTGAGTGTAATCTTCCCAGCTGTCTTCGCTGAGATATGCTCCTGCGCCGGATACCGCACCGGAATCGGCAATCCTGAGGATATCGCCCATATTTACAGATTCGTCGGCGTTGCGGTAAGTTTCGTGGACGTCGGGATTTTCAAGACCGGAGAGAGCATATTGCCCGTCTTCGCCGGCAACGCCGGGAAGCGCGGCAAATACATCCGCCGCCACGGGACCTGCCGCCAGCACGCGGTCTTCGTTATCGTCCTCGGAATATGCATCCGCATAGTCGGTAAACCCGAGATAAGTAGTGCCGCCGCCATAGAGTATGCTGTTGCCGACAGAGCCCTTGAAAGCGTCTGCTCCGGGACCGCCGAGGCTGTCTGCCACGGAGAGCACGTCCTCCAGGTTGTTATGGCTGGTTTCCGCGCGGGCTAAGTCGATGTTATTGCCCTCGCCGAGGCCGCCCGATGCAAGCGGAGCCACAATTTCGCCGTATGTCGCGCTTTCAGGATCGAGATCGATATCGGCGCCGTTATTGTAAGAGGTTATTCCCTCAAGCGAGATGACGCCGGGGTTGGAGTTATCGGTCACGCCGTGCATCCTGTTGTTGAACGACAGGCAGTTATACATTTTGACGTTGCCGCGCATAACCGAACCGCCCAGTTTGAAGCCGTTGCCGTCGCCGTTCTGCGTGTTGTAGGTGAACATAGTTTCATCCTCGAGGGCCGCCTCGTTGCAGGTCACTTTGTCATTGAACTCGGCAACCGTTTCGCCGAGATAGCCGTTTTCAAAGGCCACGCAGTTGTACATTATAACTGCGCCGATGTCGCCGTTGGACTGGTATGCGTAAAGGTCCCAGCCGTCGTCGGAATTGCGGTAAGCTATGCAGCCGTCGAACACGTTTCCATAGCCGACTGTGAGCTTGGCCGCAAAGCCGTCGGCATTTTCGCCCGCAGTCTCGTTGTCGTAATTGTTATATGACGTACAGTTCTTTATAAGATTATAGCTTGGCCACTGGGATATGGTGTTCATATCGCCGAGCTCACGACCGAGCTGAAGACCTGTATCGCGGTTATTATGGAACTCGCAATATTCAACAATATTGTAATTGCCGCCTATGAACATACCGTTGTCGCCGGCGCCCTGCACCTCTATGCCGTACCAGTACCAGTAGTCGGTATAGAGCGCAACGCCGCGGTTATTGCCGTCGAAAGTCTGACGGCTGAAGTCAAATACAACCTCGCCCACGGCGTCGTCCGCGGCCGTTACGGTGATATATGCGTCGTACGTACCGTTGTTTGCGGTCTTTGCGCCGGAAGATGTAGCCACGTCGGCAACTCTGAGCGTTGAAGCAAATTCATATGTACCTGCGGCAAGCTCTATCGTATCGCCGGGCTGAGCCTGACTTATGGCGCTGATAAGGGCCGCAGTGTCGCCTCCCTCAATCGAAAAGGTAGTGGTTTCGGGCTGATAATCGGGATCTTCATAGCCGCAGACCGTGCACTCACCTTTATCGAATGTATGTGCGGCAAGGTCGTTTACCTCGTCGCAGACCAGGCATGCATGCCAATGATTGGTTTCGTCATACGACCATTCCGTATCCCACTCGTGTTCATGGTCAGGGCCGCATGCGGAGGCAAAAACCGTCGCCGCCGATAAAACCGCAACGAGCGAAGCGGCTGCTGCCGATATCAACTTTTTTGATTTATTTTTCATCGTTTATTTACCCCCCTATCTCAGTATGTGACGGCGATATAATACACATTGACGCCGCCGCTTACCGAACCGAAGTAGTACGTCCCCGCTCCGTCCACGGTGTATGTAACTTCGTAGAGCTTATCGCCCGCAAGCGCAGAATATGTGGTATCGATCGCGGTATATGTGCCGTCGTAGAGCGCCACCGCCCTCGAATCAGAACTGCTGCTGCTCATTGCATAAAACGTTATGGTAGCCGCGCCTGAAGTCGTAAGCTTTATGCTGCGCGCCGTCGCCGAACCTGCGCCGCCAAGCTTCATTCTCTTTGAATACGTTACGCCGTTGAGCTCCTTGTTGTTGCCTTCGACCACCACTGTGGATTCGGCTGACGCGGTAACTACAATGGTGCCGTCGCCGGACACATCGGTCTCAGCGGTATAAGTTGCGTCCTCGAGATCGCCGACGTTTACGATGGAGTTTTCGGCCGTCGCCCCGCCTTGCTCTTCAACGCGGATATAGTAGAGGTTGATACCGCTGTTTTCCGAGGCGAGGAAATATTCTCCCGCCGCGTCTACAGTATATGTAAGTTCGCAGAGCGAGCCCTCGGTGGGCGCACCCAGCGCTATCTGATCGTTCACCAGCGTGTTGCCGCTCGCGTCGAGCAGCAGCAGCGCCCTGTCGGAACCGCTTGAACCGGATATGGCGTATACCGTTATCGTGGCCGCGCCGCCGGTAACTATCTTGATCGCACGCTCGGTAGTGCTGCCCGTGCCGCCAAGTTTAAGCCTCAGCGTGAAGTCGATCCCGTTGAACGACTTGTTGTTGCCGTCCACCTGTATCGCCTTTTCGGCCGTCGTCACCGCAAATATCACGCCGTCGCCCGTAAGGTCTGTCTCTTCCGTATACGACGCGCCGTCCGTGAGATCGTTTGCGTTGAATTCAGTGACTTTGCCTTCTGCGGCAGCCTCTACCGATTCAACAACGCTTATGTAATAGATGTTCATGCCTTCGTCGCCGGCAAGATAATATGTACCCGCGGATTCCGCTGTGTAAGTGAATTTCTGTATTGCATTGCCGTCGTTCGACTGGCCCTGCCCCATATCGGCAAAGCTGCCGTCGTACAGCGAAAGCGTACGCACGCTGCCGCCTGTAGCGCTCATGCCGTATACGGTTATTTCGGCCGCGCCGTCAAGCGTGAGCCTTATGCTCCTCGCCTCTGCGCTGCCCGCGCCGCGGAGCTGCAGACGCCTTGTGAACTCAAAGCCGTCTATGCTCTTCTTGTTGTCATTTATCCTTATCTCGCCGTCGGCATTAGCCATTGCCATTATTTTTCCGTCGCCGGATAAGTCGATAGACTCAAGTATGCTGTCGCTGTTCTCTATTGCAAGGTCGGTTATATTTACGGTAGTAACGACTTCAGTTACCTGCCCTGCATCGGGATTGCCGCCTACAGTATAATCGACGGTGCAGGTCACAGGATCGGAAACGCTTTCAAGCACGCCCGATTCGTTTATCATGGGGTATGTATCGGTAAACGTAACGGTTGCCGTTCTGGTGACCTGTTCATCAGAGCCGTTATCCGTATCGACGCCCTCTATTTCAACGTCGGAATAGAAAACGGTTTCCGTCGCGCCGGAAACATATGTTACCGTATATGTCCAGTCGGCGCCGACTTCGGGAAGGACTGTTCCGTCATCCGCTTCCCCGGGAGTGTAATTGTATTCAAAGTCTGTGTCGCCGTCTTTATTCCATTCAACAGATACGGCCTCATCTATCACATAGTACAGGAAGAATCCGCTCATTTCAAACGTCTCATTCCCCTCCTCGTTCGAGAAAGCCGCCTTTGCATATACGCTGTAGGTACCCTTCGTAAGGCCCGATATTTCGGTTGCGTCTTCGTCTACCGAAACAAGCGCGCCGCCGTCTTTAGAATAATAAAGTTCATAGTAGCCGCGTTCGACCGGCGTCTCGGCGGTATTGTTCGCATCTTCGCCGACCACCTGCGCCACAGTAAGACCGGAGAGGTCTATCGACGCGGTCGTTTCGTCAGCCGAAAGCACGGTCTGCTGTTCGCCGGAATATGACACATCGAGCCCGGCGATAGTGCCGATAAGCTGTGACACGACTTCCACTTCATAACTTCCGTAGAGAATGGTGCCGTTAAACGAATAGCTCACATAAATCGTGTATTCGCCGGGGGCCGTGTTATCGAAATCCGAAGAATCGATCTCGCAGTCGTCAGTCACCGTTACCCTGGAAGCCGTACCGGTGGAATCGCCGTCTGTCACGGTACGGATAATGGCAGATACCGAAAGTCCTTCGCTTGTAAAAGGTTCGCCTATGGCAAATTCATCCTGAACATTTACCGTCGACAAACTTATGCTTTCAAGAATCTGCACTTCTTCATCGGCAGCGTCCGCTGCAGGATCTGTCTGATCCGTGCCGGCGCTCATGTCGTTGTTTCCCCCGCTTTCGCTCTCAGCATTGCCGCCTTCGCATGCAGCAAAAGCAATTGCCATTGCACACGACATGAGGCAACAAGCGACGAACAGAAGAAACTTCTTTGTTTTCTTCATCCTTGTCCTCCATCAAGATTTAAAATTTTGAAAAAAGCAAAGTGTATCTTACAATGGTTCCCGTCAGGCAAACCCGCGGCCTTGCCTTGCCGCAGATGCCGCCGCAAAAACACCCCCGGGCGGCGCGCAAAGCGGCTTTGAACGGACCGCATTCACCTCAAAAAAAACCACAATAAAAAACACTCCCGCATTTTCCATCCCCTATATGATAACATAATTTTTTTATACTGTCAATGCGAACATGAAAATCAATAACTTATTTTGATAAATACTGTAATATTTAGAGATACATTTTGTCATTTATATATCTTTTTGAGATAATTGCAAACATTGCATGCGTCGCGGCCAAACTGTTCAGCGGCAGAAAACAAACAGGCCGCGCGCATTAAAAATTGCGCGCGGCCTGTTTGTACGGCTGCAAAATCATCTTATAAAGTTTGTCATCTCTTTGGGGATGATCACCGGCCTTTCAAGCTCGGTCCCTTTTGCTTTTTCTAAAAGCTTCAAAATCCACGCCATGTTGGAGCCTATGGCGCGCATTACCGAAACGCCCTCCCTGTCCTGCATCACATCCTCGGGCGTATAACCGTGCACCATATTCCAATATGTAGAAGGTACCTGTATCATATTGTTTATGCCGCAGTACTTATTTAAAACGTCGTACGAGGCCGTAGTCCCCGCGCGGCGCGCAGACACCACCGAAGCTATCGGCTTGAACTGAAAATTCTTGCCCGCTGAGTAAAAAATTCTGTCGAGCGCGGCAACCATTGCACCGTTTGGCGAGGCGTAATGAACGGCGGCGCCTATCACATAGCCGTCGGCCTCCTTCATCTTTTCTGCTATATCGGCCACGCCGTCGTCGCCGAACACGCACCTCTCTCTGCCGTTCCTGCGGCAGCCTTGGCAACCTATGCAGCCGCGCACGGGGCCGTTGCCCAGCCAGATTATCTCGCTGTCAACTCCCTGCTTTCCGAGTTCGTCGGCAACCACCGTGAGCGCGGTATAAGTGCATCCGTTTTTATGCGGAGAACCGTTCAACATTATAACTTTCATAAAAAACCTCACTCAATTTTAGCATATTTAACCATTTCCCCGCCATTATGCTCACAACGCCAGGAGAGCCGCCTCTATAAGCGGCATATACTTCAGCTCGTAACCGAGCGCATTGGGATGGGTGCAGTCGCCGCGGCCCCAGCCGTAGCTGTCGCAGGTGAACATGTCGCGGTGGCGCGGGATAAAGGTGTTGAGCCCGCTGTTTTTATACAGATCTACATACGGCACGCCCCACTTTTCGCAGATATACAGCGCATATTCGCCGTACTGCCGTTGCAGATCGTCGTCTCGCCTGCCCATATTGTGCGGGCGGATAAACAGTATTTTTGCCTTGGGAAAACGCAAAAGGAGCGTATATATCACCGATTGAAAGCATTCGGCAAAGGTGCTACCTTCCCTTTTGAGCTCATACACGGTGGGGCATTCATACGGGCGGCGGGACGAGTCCGAGGTCACGGCGCCGAGGGGCACGTCGGGCCCGGCCGCACCCTCCGAGATGTTGCAGTCGTTTGTAAAGCCGTCGAAAATTATATAATCGGCCTCGGCTCCCTCGTCAAGCGCCTTCATTATCTGTTCTGGCACCCAGCTCTTTCCCGCCCTGAAGCCCACGCGCGCGCCGCCCACGGCGTATTTTTTGCACACCATGCCGAGATCCCTTTCGAGATATTCGCCCACGCCGAAACCGCCGTTGCCGGAGCCGTACATTATACTGTCGCCGAATACGAGTACTTTTTTACCCTTTAAATCTGTCATTTTTTTCCGTCCTGTTTTTTATAAATTTTACTCCGCGCAGACAAAGTTGTCAACGGTAATTTGCCGTTAGGACACAAAAAAAGAACGGAAGCCGAGGCGCTAACCGCCGGATACTGCCGTTCCTTTTGCATTGTTACCAAGTTGCAGCTTTCCTGCCGCATCAAATAACAGTGTAGCCCGTTAGGGTTCTTTGATAATAACACCGATTTGGAGTATTGTCAATACAATTTTTTAAATTTTGTGCAATATACACAAAAAATGTCAGGTAATACCATTTATCACCGCCTTGCGGCAAAACGGAAAATCATTTCTTATACAAAAACCTGTGGCAGTTTTCGCACTCCACCACGTCCCCCGACGCAAGATTTTCCTTGCCGGCAAGAGAGAGCTCTATGCCGCACTTAGAGCACCTGTCGCCCTTTACCTCGCAGATTATGGGGAATATCCGCTCGCTGCGCTTGGTCTGATACTTTGCGAAAATAGCAGGATCTATGCCCTTTGCAAGCTTTTTAAGCTCTTCCTCCACAACGGCCATTTCCTTTCGCTTTTCTTCTTTATAGGCGTTATACACGGCGTGGCTCTCTTTATACTGCTTCTGCATGGCGATGACCTTCTTTTTGAGCGCCTTGTATTCCTCGTCCACCGACTTTACGTTTGCGGTGAGCGAATTAATTTCGCTTTTTAAAGACTTTATCTTGTCCTGCAGGGAGAGCGCCGATTTTTTATAGAAGGCGACGTTCGCGCCCTCCTCGACCATCTCGTCGAGCGCATCGAAGTCCTTGAGCGCCTCTGCAAGCTCTTCATACACCGAATTGAGGCGCACGGCCATTCTTTCGAGCTCGGCGGCCTTGGCGTCGATCTGATCCAGCTTTTCAGGCGCCTTTGTCATAAAATTCTTGGCCTGAACATATTTTTTACGCTCTTCAGACGAAGCCGCCTCCTGCTCCAGCTTTATGAGTTTTTCGTCTTCCTTCTGATACTTTAAGAGCTGTTCTATCTGTGACATTATTTTCTCCTTAATTTTTATTGCCGCTTGCGCGGAATTTACATGAGTATGTATAGGTTTTTAACACGACGCGCTTCAAAATGCCGGTTATTTAAAGCAGCATCTCCTCTTTGAAGAATGCCGAAGGAACCCCCAGACTGCCGTTGATTGAGGCATATATGCGGGCGAATCCGTAAACTTCCGAGCAGTAGTGCGTCATCTCAACAACGTTCAGCCCCGCAGAGATGAGCGCCGTTATCTGATGGTGCTTCATGTCGGCCGAAACGAATGTGTCCGCGCCGCGGCTTATTGCAAAGGCTATAGCCTCGTCGTCGCAGCCGGCGCCGCAAAAGGAGGCGGCTTTTTTCACCTGCCTGCCGCCGTAGAAACGGATATGTCCGCTTTCGAACTCGGCGGCGGCCTTTTGGCTGAACTGCCCGAATGACTGCGCCGGTACGGCGTATATCCTTCCGTAGCCGCCGGATGAGAGCGGATTTAAAAGCGCCTCCGCCTCCTCTCCGCCCAAACCCTTCATCAGGTAATAGTCTATGCCCTTTGGCGCGGCGTCGAAATTCAAGTGCATGGATATCACCGATATGCCGCGCGTCGCGCAGAAGGCGAGCGCCTCAGTGGAAGAGCCGCACGTGCAGTCTATGCGCTTTACCGGGGAATATATCGCGGGATGGTGGGTGACTATGAGGTTATACCCGAGTTCCGCCGCTTTTTTTGCCGCGGACATATCTAAATCAAGCGAAAAGAGCGCACCGCTCACATCGTTGCCGCAGTTTAAAATAATGCCGCTGTTGTCGTATGCGCCGTATTTTGCGCACAGCTCGTCGCTCAATGAGACGGGAGCAACCTCCCTCTCTAAAATGGCAAATATGTCAGTCGGTTTCACCGTTCAATACTCCCTTTAAAAATGATATGCGTCCCTCTACCTCGCGGCGGGAGGCCTCCGACAGGTTGCCTTCCGCATATGAAATGTTCTTTTGAAGTTCGCTCTTTATGAGTTCGTCAAGTTCGGGCGTGCCCAGGCTGTCCCGCCCGAAGGCAAGCTGTGCGGGCGTATAGCTGTTTTCATGCCCGCCGGAGGCGCGCCCCTTTATTGCAAAGTAATATTTTTTCGCGCCCGCGCGCTTCTCGGCGAATATGCCGTCGTACTCTATCGAGCACCCGTTTTCAAGCAGGTATGAACGCAGTTCGGGCGCATTTTTCATCGGCTGGAACAGAAACGAACGGGGAATATATGAATCTTTTAAGATCTTAAGGATCTCCTCGCCGCCCATGCCTGCAATGAGCACGAAATCGTCGCCAGGCTCAACGTCAGAAAGCCCGTCGCAGCAAACGGGCGTGCATATGCCCGCCGCAATGTACTTATCCAGCAGTTTTTCGGCCTTTGAGAGGCTCTTTGCGCTCACGTCGGAGATCACCGCGCTGTTGCAAAGACCGCTTTCAAGCATATATTTCGTGCAGTAGCCGTGGTCGCAACCCACGTCGACGAAGCGTTCGCACCGCTCGAGCAGGGCACACAGCTTTTTCAGCCGCCCGGTCATATGGCGCACGGTCATATCAGGTATCCAAAAAGTCCTTGAGATGCTTGGAGCGCGAGGGGTGGCGCAGCTTTCTTAAAGCCTTGGCCTCTATCTGGCGTATGCGCTCACGCGTAACGTTGAACTCCTTTCCCACTTCCTCCAGCGTGCGGGGCCTGCCGTCGTCCACGCCGTACCTTAGGCGCAGCACCTTCTCCTCGCGCGGGGTGAGGCTGTTTAAAACAGAGAGCAGAGTCTCTTTGAGCATGGTGGTCGATACGCTGTCCGAAGGGGTGGTCGTCGTTTCGTCCTCGATGAAATCGCCGAGGTGAGAGTCCTCCTCCTCGCCTATGGGCGTTTCAAGCGATACGGGATCCTGCGCTATCTTCTGTATCTCGCGCACTCGCTCTTCGGAGATGTTCATCTCCTTGGCAATCTCCGCGGGGGTGGGCTCGCGGCCATAGCGCTGCGTTAAAAGGCGGGATACGCGCGTGAGTTTGTTAATCGTCTCCACCATGTGCACGGGGATGCGGATGGTGCGCGCCTGGTCGGCTATCGCCCTGGTTATCGCCTGCCTTATCCACCACGTTGCATAGGTCGAAAACTTGAAACCCTTCTGGTAATCGAACTTTTCCACCGCCTTCATCAGGCCCAGGTTGCCCTCCTGGATGAGATCAAGAAAGAGCATTCCGCGGCCGACGTAGCGCTTGGCAATAGATACTACCAACCTCAAATTTGCCTCTGAAAGTTTCTTTTTGGCCTCTTCGTCGCCCTCCTGCATCTTTCGGGCGAGCTCTATCTCGTCGTCGGCCGAAAGGAGGGGCACGCGGCCGATATCCTTAAGATACATCTTTACAGGGTCGTCAAGGCCGATATCCGAGAGAGCCTGCTCGTAGAGCTCTTTGTCCCTCTCCGCCTCGTCGATTATCTGAATGCCCGCGTCGGCCACCGATTTATACACAAAGTCCATCTGGTTGGGAGTAGTGTCGTACTTCTCCATAATGTCGCACAGATTGTTTGTGGTTATCGAGCCCTTGGGGCCGTACTCTTCAATCAATTTTTTTAAAATGTCGTTTAATTTCTGATCGGATAAGCTCATCGTATGTCTCCGCTTTTTAATTTTTCCTTTTGCTCTATAAGCTGCTGCAGGACTTCCGCAGCCCGCCTCTTCTCTTCGACATCGTCCGCCGCGGCATACTGCCGTTTGACTTCGTCTATCGCCTTTGTTATTCTGTCCGAGCGAAGCCGCCGCAGGCAGTCGTCGAAATACCGCCGCTGTACGTCTCCGTTCAGGTTTTCTCCGTCGTTTAAATCGAGTACGCGGCACAGCTCCTCATATTCGGGAGTGCCCTCCTCGAAAAAATCGAATATCTCGCTCAGAGTTATCTTTTCGCCGAAGAGCATTTTGCTCTTCACATAGCTTGCTATAAGTTTATGCACGTCGTCGGCGAACGGCACGCCGTCGACGTCCACGCCGCCCGTGTAGTCGGCGCCGAAAAGAAACGCCGCCGCGACGAAGCGCGACGCCTTTTTGTTTACGTCGGCGCTGTCCTCCGCCATCTTGGGTTTCTCTTCGCTCCTCTCCTGACGCTCGGCGGGCACCTGCTGCAGATCGCGGCTTAAAGCCTCGAAACTTATGCCCGTTTCGTCGCGCAGGTTTTTAAGCAGAAGCTCGCGCTCCGCGGCGCTCTCGGCCGAGCGCACGACTTTAAGCGCGTCGCCCACGTATTTGACCTTATCCTCGGGCTTGTTCAGGTCGTACCCCATGCGCGCGACCTTCATCTTGTAGTCGATGAGCGGCATGGCGCTGTCTAAACACTTCCTGTACTCCTCGGCCCCCAGTTTTTTTATTACGTCGTCGGGATCGAGCCCGTCGGGGAGAGGCACCACGCGCACGTCTATGCCCTCGCTCTTAAGTATCTCCAGCCCGCGCATGTTGGCCTTCTGTCCGGCGCTGTCGCCGTCGTAACTTATAAGCACGGTGCTGCAGTACCGCTTTATAAGCCGCGCCTGCTCCTGCGTGAGCGACGTGCCCATGCTGGCGACGACGTTTTTAAAGCCGCCTTGGTGCAGGGAAACGGTATCCATATATCCCTCGACCATTATGACCTCTTTAAGCCCGCCGGCACGCCGCAGTTTTTTTAATCTGTTTATATTATAGAGCATCTTGCTCTTGTTGAATATCAGCGTCTCTTTAGTATTTTTATACTTGGCGAAATCAGTCTTCTTCAATGCCCTTCCGCCGAACGCCACAACCTCGTCGAACTGGTTGATGATAGGGAATATCAGCCTGCCGCCCTGCGCGTCCGAAAGCCTGCCTTCCACCTCGTTTACGGCGCCGCTGTCTATAATGTCCTGCTTTGAATAACCCTTTGCAAGCAGAAATTTGGGCAGATCGGAATAATTGAGGCTTGCTCCCAGCCCGAACGAGCGCACGACGCCCGCGGGGATCTCGCGCGAGAGTATGTAGTTGATATGCGCCTCCGCCTTACCGGAATTGAGATTATCAAGGTAGAAGTGCGCGCAGTCGTTCATTATCTTCAGGAGCGTGTCGCGCTTGCGCTTGACTTCGGCCGCCCGCTCGCCGTCGAACGTCGTCTTGGGCAAAGGGAGATTTGCACGCTCCGCGAGCATCTTTACCGCGTCGACAAAGTCGACGTTCTCCATCTCCTTTACGAGCGTTATCACGTTACCCGAAACGCCGCACCCGAAGCAGTGATAAAACTGCCTGTTTTCGTCGATATGAAAGGAAGCCGTCTTTTCATGGTGAAACGGACAGCACGCCCAGTATGTGCCTCCCTTCTTTTCAAGGTGCATATACGACGAGGCCACGTCGACTATATTAAGTTTATCAGTCAGAAGATTTAAAAAATCTTTATCGAAGCCGTTCGCCAATAAAACACCTCGAAAATACAATTCACGAATTTTTTGCCCCGAACACGCCCGCGCAGAAAGCCAAAATCGTCAATTGCCCCCAACATATGCCGCAACGAATACAGAATTTTCAGCCCTGCTCGTCGCCGAACGACCAGCCGCGCGGCACAAATATCCTGTTGAACGTATACACGGCGTACCTGTCGGTCATCGACGATATGTAGTCGCATACGACCTGCTCTTTGGGGTACTTATCCAAAAGGGAAACAAACATTTCGGGGAGTTTGTCCGCATTCTTCATAAAATATTCATACATGCAAGAGAGCATGCGCTCGGCCTTTTCCTCCTCGCCGCGCGCAAATTCGGTGAAATATACCCTTTCAAACATGAATGCGCGGAGCGCCTCGCTCGCGTCCACCACTTCCTGCCCCATGCGCACGAAGTTTTTGCCGTAGCTTTCGCGCCAGACGGAGGTTATGGCGGTGTTTATGCGCTCCTTGGAACTGTTGCCGAGCACAGAAGTTATGTCATCAGGCACATCAGAAAGCTTTAATACGCCTGCACGCACGGCGTCGTCCAAATCATGATTTATGTATGCAACCTTGTCGGCAATGCGCACGCACATACCCTCGAGCGTGGATGGATGCCCGCTCTTCTGGTGGTTGAGAATGCCGTCGCGTACCTCAAATGTGAGGTTCAGGCCCCTTCCGTCCTTTTCGAGCACGTCGACAACGCGCACCGACTGCACGTTGTGCTTAAAGCCGCACGGGGCGAGTTTGTTAAGGATGCGCTCCCCGCTGTGACCGAAGGGCGTGTGCCCCAGGTCGTGCCCCAGCGCCGCCGCCTCGGCGAGATCCTCGTTCAAAGCGAGAACGCGCGCAAGACTGCGCGCTATCTGTGCAACGTCCAGAGTGTGCGTAAGGCGGGTTATGTAGTGGTCGCCTTCAGGCGAAAAGAATACCTGCGTCTTATTTTTCAGCCGTCTGAACGCCTTGCAGTATATTATCCTGTCGCGGTCACGCTGAAAGTCGGTGCGCATTTCGCAGGGAGTCTCCTCACGCGCGCGCCCCTTTGTATCCTTCGATTTTGCAGCATACGGCGATAAGAACTCCTCTTCTATCGCGTAAGTACGCTCTTTTAAAACGGGCATATTTTCTTTCACGCCATAATATACGCAAAAAAATTTGCAATTCCTTTAAATTATTAAAAATTTTTACAAAATTTTTTTGAGTTTTGCACTTTACATATTATAAATACCCCCTTGGGTGAGCTAATAAACTCCTCAAGGGGGCACTCAGTTGCCGTAAATTTTAAAAACGCGGCGCAATGGAACGGCGGCGCGGCTATTTGGCAAACCCTCCGCCGACAGAGATGATCTCGCCCGTGACGTAGCCGGCCTCGGCAAGGAAAGAGCAGGCCTTGGCGACGTCGGCGCCGGTGCCTATCCTGCCCATGGGGATCTCTTCGATGAGCTCCTCCATCTCGTCCTGCGTAAGGTGAGCGTTCATCTCCGTATCGATGACCCCCGGACTCACGCAGTTGACGCGCACTCCCGAGGGAGCGAGCTCCTTTGCGAGTGCCTTCGTGAATCCTATCACCGCCGCCTTTGAGGCCGAATAGGCAACCTCGCAGCTTGCGCCCACCTCGCCCCAGATGGAGGAGATGTTTATTATGCACCCGCCGCCCATGCCTATCATTCTGTCTGCAACGGCGCGGCTGCACAGATACACTCCGCGCATATTTACGCCGAATATCCTGTCCCATTCGGCGGGAGTCGTGTCCTGTATCACGCCCATGTACGATATGCCCGCATTATTTACAAGCACGTCTATCTTGTTGTACAGCCGGAAAATCTCAGAGAACATGTCGCGCACCTGATATTCATCCGACACGTCTGCGCGCATCAGCACCGGGCAATAGCCGAGCATATTGAACTCTGCCTGCGTGGCTATCGCCGCGCTTTCGTTGGAGCAGTAGTTGATTACCACCTCATATCCGAGCTGCAAGAACTCAAAGGCGATATCCCTTCCTATCCCCCTGGTGCCGCCCGTGATAAGTGCTACCTTTTTTGACATAAAAATCCCCGAAAACTAATGATAAAAATTTACAGAACAAAAATTGCCCCGCATATATGCCGCAACTATTGCGTTTTTATTGAACATCTTATCCAATCAAAGAATATTCTTTTGCAATCAGCTCTGCGATCTCGGCGGGAGAATACCCGTCGGTATCGATAACTTCATCCGCCGCAGCCATATACTTCGGCGTGCGCACGGGCAGAAGCTCGTTTATTCTCTTTGCCGCCCCTCCCGCAAGCAGGGGACGTTCGGTATCGCCCTCCACACGCCTTATAAGCGTCTGCGCCGATGTGCGCAGAAATATTATCCTGCCGTGCCGTTTTAAGAGCGCGACGTTTTTTTCGTTTAAAACACACCCGCCGCCCGTTGCGATTATCAGTCCGTCACAGGAGGAGAGCGCCGCAACGGCCTCGGTCTCCAGTTCACGGAACTTCGCCTCGCCGTATTTTTCAAAAATATCGGCGATGCGCCCGTGATTTTTTACCACCTCGGCATCGGTATCGGCGGCGCGCATATGCGTGAGCGCAGCAAGCTCCGCCGCCACCGTCGTCTTGCCGCAACCCATCATGCCGCACAGAACTATATTCATAAATTGACCCCGCAATATGCCGCAACCAATACATTTTTCTGCATTTCGCGACTGAAGCGAAACGCTAAAGCTGCAGCATTTACTTAAGCAGAAAACTCTCGCCTGCCAGAATGTAGCTGTTTTTGCCGAAGCCGGCTATCGTGCCCGCGCACACTTCGGAGATTACCGACTTGTGGCGGAACTCCTCGCGCCTGAACACGTTGGACATATGCACCTCCACCACCGGTATGCTTATGGAGGCTATCGCGTCGCGGATGGCGTAGCTATAGTGGGTGAACGCACCGGCGTTTAAGATTATGCCGTCGCACGCCGCCGTGTGCAGCTTTGTGCAGATCTCGCCCTCTATGTTGCTCTGGAAAAACTCGCACTCCGCACCCTTGAAGTGCGCGGCGATCTCCCCGTTTATCTCGTCGAGCGTCTGCGAGCCGTAAACGCCCCTTTCGCGCACGCCCGTCATATTCAGATTTACTCCGTTTATAAACAATAATTTCATAATTGACCCCATACTATGCCATAACTAAGGCATTATTATCTTTTAGATAAGCTGCTCATACTCTTCAAAGAGCGCCTTGGCCTGGCCGTCGTGCGGCTCCAGCCCCAGATATATGCACTCGGCGAAATACGCCTGGTAGAACAGCATTGACATGCCGTTCAGGATTTTTTTGCCGAGGGACTCGGCTATCTCTAAAAACTTTGATTTGGGCGGCACATATATCAGATCTATCGCAGTATTGCACAGGGAGATCAGCTCTTCGCCGACGGGGGATATCCCCACCGTTTTATGCATGCCCACGCCTGTGGCGTTAATTATTATATCGTAAGGCTTTACTTCGGGCGCGTCGCCGAAAACCGCGCTCACGCCGAACTCTTCCGCAACATCTTTTGCCGCCCGCTCACGCTTATCGAACACGGTGACGAGCGCGCCGCCATCTTTGAGCTTTTTGGCCGCGCTTCTGCCTGCGCCGCCCGCGCCGAGCAGGAGCACGCTCTTGCCAGCTACATCAACGCCTGAGTTTTTGAGCATGAGCATGAAGCCGAGCCCGTCGGTGTTGTAGCCCTTGCGCGTTGAACTTATAACGGTGTTGACCGCGCCGAACGCCGCCGCGTCCCCCTCAAGGGAACTTAAAAACGGTATCACGTCGAGCTTGAATGGAATAGTGACGTTGAAACCGTCGTATTTTTCAAAAAAACCGCCCGCCCCCGCGGAAAATTCTTCCGGGGGAACGGATATATTGTCATACTCTATTTCCGCGCCCAGTTTTTTTGCAATAAATGTGTGCATGCGGGGACTGGACGACTGCGATACGTCCTTGCCTATCACGGCGAATTTAAACTTTTTCATGCCTGCTCCTTTATCTTTGCGGCGCACTCTGCTATGAGCCGCGCATATTCGTCTACGCCCAATCTTATCTCCTCGGGCTGACCGGGGTCTTTGGGCACGACCATTGATATTTCGCGCGATTTTACGTTCTTTTTATCGTACACTGCGCCCATGCACGCCTCTTCCGCGTCGTTGTACGCAGGGACTGAAAGCACCTCCGCTATCAATCCGCGCAACGAGTCGGCATAGTCAGTGGCGCATATGCCGAGTTTTTCGGCTATATACAGCTCGTAATACATTCCGATGAGCACAAATTCGCCGTGCGACTTGCGCTTATAATACAGTTCAAACGCATGCCCGGTGGTATGGCCGAGGTTTAAAGTCTTTCTCAGTCCCCCCTCGCGCTCGTCCTTCTGCACGACGTCTGCCTTGTGCGCAATGCAGTCGTACGTTATATCCTTTAAAAATTCTCCGCGCCTGAGCCCGTTTCTGTTTTCAATGAGTTTGATATATATGTTTTTGTTTAACGCGCCGTACTTTACTATTTCGCCCAGTCCGCAGCGTATCTCTCGCGCGGGCAGCGTTTTTAAAAAGAGGGGGTCCACTATTACCGTTTCAGGCTGATAGAACGTACCGACGATATTTTTTACGCCGCACAGATCTATGGCCGTCTTGCCCCCCACCGAACTGTCCACCTGCGACAAGAGCGTGGTGGGTATCTGCACGAGGTGAACGCCGCGCATATACAGCGAAGCCGCAAGGCCGGCAATGTCGCCCACTACCCCGCCGCCGAGCGCGACCACCGTGCCGCCGCGCTTTAAGCCCGCGGCGAGCATAGCCTTCAATATACCTAAAAGACAGGAATAATTTTTGCTCCTCTCGCCTGCGGGAATTACGTGGACCGCGCCGAGCGTGGCAAGATTATTCTGTATAAAATCGGCGTATAAGCCGTGTACGCGGCTGTCGGTCACGGTGAATATCTGCCTGCCGCCGACAGCCTCGGGCAACACCTCATCGAGCGCGCCGTCGCCGCAGAATATTTCGCTCTCGCACGAAGGCGTTTTTATTTCCAGTTTCTTCATATCAATACAGCCTGTTATACCTTTCCTTTACCTGCGCCATGTTGTCGCCGCCCAGCCGCTCGGATACGGCCTGCGCGGCCACGAACGCCGCCACGCTCTCCAGAATTATCTCGCAGGCGCATATAGCCGCCACATCGCTGCGCTCCCCCGCCGCGCGGCAGGGTTCGCCCGTTATGAAATCGACGGTATTCAGCCCCTTCATGAGCGTAGGGATGGGCTTCATCGCGGCGCGGACTATTATATCCCCGCCGTTGCTCATGCCGCCCTCTATGCCGCCCGCATTGTTGGTGCGGCGGACGAACTTTTCGCCGTCTTTGAATATCTCGTCGTGCACGCGGCTGCCCGGAAGGGCGGCCGCCTTAAAGCCGAGGCCTATCTCCACGCCCTTTATCGCTTGCACGCCCATAAACGCGCCCGCGATGCGGGAGTCGAGCTTTTCGCCGTACGTCATGCAGCTGCCGAAGCCGCTCTTTAAACCATGTATGCGTATTTCGACCACGCCGCCCGCCGTGTCGCCCTCGGCCTTTAACCTGTCTATAAGGCGCATGGCCTCCTCTTCCCTTTTATCGTCCAGCATAAAGAGAGGACGCGACTTAGCCGTCTTCAGCTCTTCAAAATGATGTTCGGCGGTATCCTCCACGCCGCACACGCTCCTCACATATCCGCCGACCTCTATGCCGAGTTCGGCAAGGTACTGCTTTGCGATCGAGCCCGCCGCAACGCGCACGGCCGTCTCC
Organism: Candidatus Coproplasma stercoripullorum; assembly: GCA_018712405.1. Classification (GTDB taxonomy): domain Bacteria; phylum Bacillota; class Clostridia; order Christensenellales; family Borkfalkiaceae; genus Coproplasma; species Coproplasma stercoripullorum. Next base: position 2,904 of record DVHB01000103.1, on the reverse strand, counting down.
CTGGCACTGGCGCGCTCCAAAATGTTGCGCGCGTCCGTCTGAGCAAACTTTATAAGACCCGTGAGGTCGGCGTGTCCGGGACGCACCTTTGTAAGCGTACGCAAACTTACGTCGCAGGGAGCGGCGCTCATGCAGTTTTCCCAGTTTTTATAGTCGGCATTGACTATCTCAAAGGCGAGCGGACTGCCGAGCGTGAGCGCGTTGCGAACCCCGCTTATTATCTCTATCCTGTCCTTTTCGATCTTCTGTCTGCCGCCCCTGCCGTAGCCGCTCTGCCGCAGAGCGAGGTCGGCATCGATGAGAGCCGTATCTATTGCAAGGTTTGACGGCAGACCCTCGATTATTCCGACGAGCGCCCTGCCGTGCGATTCGCCTGCGGTTGTAAGTTTCATATAATTCTCCTGTAATTTTTCGGCACGCGCTCAGGCAGCTTCGCTACTGGAGACCTGCGCCTCCCCGTCCGCATCTATAGTGAGCGTTATGTCGCCGTCGTACATAGTCATAAAAATACCGTCGTCCCCCTGCACCCCTTCGACGTGCGCCAGAAGGTCAGCGAGCACAAAAACCGAAGGACAGCCTTCTGCGTTATTTTCACCCACGGAAACAAACGAATACTGCGGAGAGATAAGATCGGTAAAATCGGTTGCAAGCGCGCTGTCCGCAGCATGCGCAGGCACCTTATACGCGACGCACGCCGAAAGGTCTATCTCATGTCCGTCGAAGGTAAAATAGCCGTCGGGATCACCCAGCTCCTGCATGAGGGCATATGTTGCGGCTATCTCCGAAAGTTTGTCGCCGGAAGTACTGCCGGCATACAATATGCCGGCTCCCGCATACTCCAGCCACATAACGGCCGAAGCTGCGGCGATATTTTCTGCAGACGGATCCGAATTTAAACAGCCATACTCAGAAGTTGGACTTGTGTGAACGGAAGGCGAGAGAAAAGTAAAATAAAAATCCTCTAACGATACTCCTGCGCCGTACTCCGAAATTACGCGCTGCGCGCCGCTGCTTTCCGCCGCCGAAATAAAGTCGGCAAACCCGTCGCATATATACCTGTTGTTGCAGAAGGGATAAAATATGGCGCCCACGTCTTTGTTGCGTATTATTTCACCGAGCCCGCCGCAGTACTCATCATCGACGGTGGTACATATAACATAGTCGATATAATCAACGCCGCGGCGGTTGAGCTCGGTCAGAATTTTCAGATTGTTGCGGTATGTGCCGTCGCCGCCGTCGATGAGCAGCGTCCTGCCGTCGGGCAGGGAAACTATGGTGCAATCGGCCTGTCCGACATCTAAAACGCACATCTCCAGCTCGCCCTCCTCAAAAGGCTCGCGGCGGACTATATATGCGGTGAAATACTTCAGCGGATAAAAAATATTCACGATGAGCAGCGTTGTTATGATAACCGCCGCGCAGGCGACGGAAGTTACCGCCGCTATCGTCTTTTTTGATAATTTTATCTTAGCCAAAATGCGCCGCCCACAGTAAAAAAATTGAATATATATAAGCCGATTATACATTATTATACAACCGCGGAACGCAATTGTAAATAGATTTTAACAAAAATGTCCGCCGCAGGCCTGAAGGCCTGCGGCGGACATTTTTTGGAGGGGAAATTTTATGTGTTTTGCATGCGGCATAGCCGCAGATGTGAGCCTGTTGAACAAGTCCGCGCTGACGGCGGACCGATGCGATTTCAATCAATGTTCGGCATCATCGCCTAACTTTATGTATTCGCAGTGGACGAGCACGCCGTCCAGACTGTAATAATGAACTATCGCTTCAGAGGCGTCTTTTTTTCTGCAGGCGCCCTTTGCGTTCCTGTAGTAGGTTATCTTATAACTTCCGCCGATGAGCGGCGTCGTTTCGGTGTACAAACTGTGTATCTGCGCCGTCATACGTCTATCTCCCTTATCTCGGGCAGCAGGCATATCATTCAATATACTCCCTTGCCCTTGCAATTATAATATAAACCGTAAGTTTTAATTTAACACGTGCAAAGTGTGAATTTTATGTAAATAATACAAAAAATACATTTTCACTTTTATATAGAGCGCCCGCCCGCGCAAAACTTCGCCGCGCGGGTGGGCGCTCAACTGCCGCAGCTCCGCACAGAACCGCGCGCAAGGCTAAAAATTGAATTTTGCTATTGACGGCGGGCCCAAAGAGTGATATTATTATTGTATATAAGATATTGCATATAAGGATAAGGAGGAGATTTATATGGACAGACTTATAATAACGGTCGGCCGCGAATTCGGCAGCGGCGGCCGCGAATTCGGCAGAAGGCTCTCCGACGACCTGAAGATAGCCTATTACGACCGCGAAATAATAACTGAGATAGCAAAACGCACCTCCCTTTCGGAGGAATATGTGCACCAGATAGTTGAGCGCAAGCCCTATATGCCCTTCCCCATAACCACAGGCAGAACGTTCTATCCGCTCACCGACCCGGTAGTCGAGCAGACGCTCTCCATCTACAACGAACAAAACAACATTATCCGCGAGATGGCTGCAAAATCCGACTGCGTGATAGTCGGACGGTGCGCCGACATAATTTTAAAGGATATGCACCCTTTACGCATTTTTGTCTATTCCGATATGCCGTCACGACTGAAGCGATGCCGCGAAAAGGCGCCGGAGCACGAGCATATGTCCGATTCGGCTCTCCGACGTCACATTTTAAAGATCGACAGAGACCGCGCCAAGTACTACTCGTTCTACACAGGCAGAAAGTGGGGCGACTGGCTGAACTACGACCTGTGCATAAACACGGCGCGCATAACGCCCAAGGAGGCGGCCGCCGAGCTTGCCATAATTCTGGAAAAGAGAATGGGCAATAAGAGCAACTGACTTTAAAATACAATTGCATAGCATGGCGGGCGGCGCAATATTGCG
>DVHB01000102.1 GCA_018712405.1 Candidatus Coproplasma stercoripullorum | reverse complement strand
GCCGCGCGCATATATGCGCGCGGCGGGCTTTTAAATTAAAGGCTCCCTTATAAAGGATACAGCCCGCAATTTTGCTTCCCCTTTTTAAGGACGAACATTGGTACCGTACTATAAGTTTCCTTGCCCCCTCTATGTCATTCTGAGTGGAGCGAAAGCGGAATCGAAGAATCTGCGCGCAGCGTGACAAAGAATAAACAAGGGCACCTTATACGGCATTTGCGCTTAACATTGCGCCATAGTTAATCATATATATCCCTCCGTCACGCTAACGCGTGCCACCTCCCTTTGGCAAAGGAGGCTTGAGGCCGCGTGCCCTTGTCATCCTTGATAAAGTTTAGCCGCAGCAAGACTGAGGGATTGTGCCGCATTTTTAATTTATATTTTTTAATTTATTTAAAATTATTTAAAAACCAGGCGATATCGCGCAAGGCCTGGTCATATTTTTCTTTTAAATAATAGTGCGGGCGCTCCTTTTTGCGCCACCCCGTGCAATAATTTTTAATGTCGGTCAGGCGGTCGAACTCCTCACAGTAATGCCCATCGCTCCGCCAGAAACCACATGCCGACCTGCGGTATAAAAGTTTGCACGCACCGCAATTTTTACAGCTCTTCCCGCTCATCACTCTCCACCACCTTTTTAAGTTCGGAAAGTTCAGTCAAAATGTCGCTCAGACAGCGGCGGATAGTCGCTTCGTGCAGTTTTGTCTTTTTTTTGGCCGCATACTTTTCACAGCCGCCGTCTGCACGGACTTCGGCCGCCGCGTGGCAGCACCAGCCGCAGGGCGTTGGGTTAAAACTTTTAACACCCTTTATATAGTACCTGTCGAAATATCTGCACCTGTAGCACAAATTGCATTTATCTGCCATTATGTTTTCTCCGTTTTTTTGAATTATATATCATATAATTTCAAAAAACATGGCTTTAACCTATTAGGTAAGATTTTTTTATATTCACCTATTAATACTCGCCGAAACCGCAACTTTGCTTCCCCTTTTTAAGGGGAAGTGGCGCGCTCGAGCTGTAGGCGAGAGCGTGACGTTAGGGTTTACGCTCTTCACCGCATTATAAGGCGAAAAATTATTTTGAATACAAACCCTTCCTTTACTTCCTCCCCTTAACTAAGGGGAGGCTTGGGCGCGTTTACAATATAGCTATAGGCAATACCTATGATACATGTTATTTATAAATTTGCGATGTATAATAATTTAAAAACGACCAAAGGAAATACATTGCATGATAACGGCCGCAAACATATATGAAAGAATTGCCGAGGCTATTAAAAGAAGCGGAATTAAGCAGGCAGAAATTGCACGCAGATTGGGGATAAAACCTCAACAAATCTCTTGCTACGTTCACGGCAAAAAGTTGCCTGCGTTGGACACGCTGGCGAATTTATGCAAGATTTTGGATATCGACGCAAACTATATCCTCTGCCAGGATATAAACGATAAATAAACGGGCGGCGAGGCGGGCAAGTTTTGCCCGCCTCGCCGCTTTCAGCTGCCGAAAGCGCCAGAAAGCAGGGCTATATAAACCTTTAAAAATATAGTGAGATTTTACGGCCGATAATTCTTGCGATTTTTTTTGGCTTATAGTATAATTTAGCCATAGCAGAGGGAAATGCGGCCGAATAAAGGCGCAGTTTTGCCGGCAAAATCAAACAAACATACCCCGCCCGCAGGCGGCGGGCACGGCGGCCGGGCGGCACATGAATGTGCCCGCGCCATATACATAACGGAGGTTCTATGAAGAAAACTTTAACCGCAATAATACTTTCACTTGCCGCGGCGGCGACGCTTTCGCTCGGCATGGCGGCGTGCGGAAACCCCGACGACGGCACCCCTGCGGGCGCCACGAACGGCCTGGAATACACACTCTCGGACGACGGAACATATTACACGCTTGCCGGCATAGGCACGGCGACCGAAACAGAGATAATAATACCCGAAACCTACCGCGACCTGCCCGTGACGGAAATTGAGGCGGACGCTTTTCGAAGCAACAAAGACATAACTGCCGTAACCATTCCCGCGAGCATAACCACCATAGGCCCCGCAGTGTTTAACGATTGCTCTTCGCTTGAAAGCGTGACATTTGAAGGCGACGAGCTTGACAGCCTGGGTAACTTTGCTTTTATAAACTGCACCTCCCTCACCGAAATAGCGCTTCCCGAGGGCATTCCAACGATAGGCACTTACACTTTTTCCGGTTGCAGTAACCTTACGGCCATAACAATTCCCGCAAGCGTGACCAGCATAGAAGCGAGTGCGTTCACGCTCTGCAACAGGCTGGCGACGATAAACTACCGCGGCAGCCGCACTCAGTGGGCGGGCATAGATATCGCAGACCAAAACGAAGCGCTCTACGAAGCCAACATAAATTACAACTCTTAAATAGCGCCGCGCAACAGAAAAACAAACACCCTTTGGAGAAAAAATGTTCAGGATCTGGGGCCGAATTGAAAGGGAACACAAAATAATAAGGCAAGTCACCTACGAGAGCGACAAAAAGTTTGAATGGAGCGATTTTTTTAAGTACCTCGCCGACATCTGCGAGGAGCTCGACATAGGCACGCCCATACTTTTAAAGACGCACATATTCAACTATGCAAAATTCAACCGCGTCACATTTATCCCGCGCGACTTTGCAGAACCCGTGAAATTCGACAAGCTTGTTCTGGAAAATATTTTGCGCTAAAGACTTACAGGCGTGCGGCGGCTAACGTCCGCACGGCGACGCATAAGCGGAGCGGAGGGCAATTATTTGCCCTCCGCTCCGCTTTTACACAAAAAAATCGCCCGCGCGCAGTCAACTGCGCGCGGGCATGCCCATATATTCTATACTTTTATATTAATTATATTTTTTTCACTTTATTTTCCGCCGCCGCGCCCTGCGGCAATAGCGGGCATTCACGCAAGGTTACTGGGGATTTTTGCGGGGGCGGCCCCTGCCGCGCTTTACTACGGGAACATCCGGCTGGGGTTTTTTACCCGAACCGGGCTTCCTGCCGCGCTTTTTACCCGTATATGCGGGCTTTACGCCTTCGGCGGGCGCTTCTGCAGCCGCAGCCTCTTTGGGCATTGCAGCCTCTGCCGCAGCCTTAGCCCCGGCGCAGTTTTCTTTTAATGTGTTGAGGCAGTCCCAAAGTTCTCTGGGGATCCTGTCGCCGATCGAGTTGGTGTAATAACCCTCGAGTTCGTCGGCCTCATAGCCCCAGCGTGCCTCGTCGACTTTGAGTATCTCCTTCAGATCGTCGATGCCGAACTTGTGTCCGGGGGCTATTTCATAGTCGAGATCGGATATATCGATATCCTCGGCATTGGGAACGTAGCCTATGGCCGTTTCCTGTGCGCCTACCGAGTCTTCGCAGCGCTTTAATATCCATTCGAGCACACGCATATTGTCGCCGAAGCCCGGCCAGATGAAGTTGCCGTCCTTATCCTGGCGGAACCAGTTTACGTTGAAGATCTTGGGCGGGTTTTTAACTATCTTGCCCATATCCACCCAGTGCTGCCAGTAGTCGCCCATGTGATAGCCTGCAAAGGGCTTCATGGCCATGGGATCGTGCCTTAAAACGCCCGTTGCGCCCGTGGCGGCCGCAGTCGTCTCGGACGACATGGCCGATCCCACGAACACGCCGTGGTTCCAGTCTCTCGACTGATATACAAGCGGGGTAGTGGTCGCCCTTCTGCCGCCGAAGATTATCGCCGAAAGGGGCACGCCCTTGGGGCTTTCAAACTCGGGAGAGATGCAGGGGCAGTTCTGTGCGGGCGCCGTGAACCTGCTGTTGGGGTGCGCCGCGCAGGTAGATTTATCCTTTTTATCGAACTTCTTGGGATCCCAGGGCTTGCCCGTCCAGTCGATGACGTGCTCGGGCAGCTCCTTGGAAAGGCCCTCCCACCACACCGTCATGTCGTCGGTGTTCAGAGCGACGTTTGTAAAGATAGTGCCGCGTTTGGTGGTTGCCAGGGCGTTGGGGTTGGAGTGGTCGTTGGTGCCGGGGGCCACGCCGAAGAAGCCGTTTTCGGGGTTCACGGCCCACAGCCTTCCGTCTTCGCCCACGCGTATCCAGGCGATATCGTCGCCCACGCACTCCACTTTATAGCCCTTGTCGAGGTAGTGTTTGGGGGGGATGAGCATGGCAAGGTTGGTCTTGCCGCATGCCGAGGGAAACGCCGCCGCAACGTACTTCTTTTCGCCGTCGGGGTAGGTCACGCCGAGAATCAGCATGTGCTCTGCCATCCAGCCCTCGTTTTTGCCGAGGTATGAGGCTATGCGCAGCGCGAAGCACTTTTTGCCGAGCAGCACGTTTCCGCCGTATGCAGAATTTACCGAAATTATCGAATTTTCTTCGGGGAAATGCAGGATATACCTGTTCTCCGCCTCTACGTTGCACTTTGCGTGGAAGCCCTTTACAAAGTCGCCGTGGGGGCCTATCGCGTCGAGCACCTTCCTGCCCACGCGGGTCATGATGCTCATATTCAGAACAACATAGATAGAGTCGGTCACTTCAATGCCGTAGCGCGCGAAGGGCGAGCCTACGACGCCCATGGAATAGGGAATGACGTACATCGTCCTGCCGTGCATGGAGCCGCGGGCGATCTCGTTTGCAAGTTCGTGCGCCTGCCTGGGGTCCATCCAGTAGTTGTTGGGACCCGCGTCGTCGCGGTTTTTAGTGCAAATAAAGGTCCTGTCCTCCACCCTTGCAACGTCGTTCACCTTAGTGCGGTGAAGGTAGCAATCGGGCAGAAGGCTGTCGTTCAGCTTGATAAGCTCGCCGGAATATACGGCCTCTTTTCTCAGCTCGTCGATCTGCTTCTGACTGCCGTCTATCCACACGATATAATCGGGCTGGGCAAGATCGGCGCTCTCTTCGACGAAGGAGAGAATTTTTTTATTTCTCGTAAGTGCCATTTTTTACTCCTTTATTTTTTACACAAAAATAAAATTTCTGTTCGGTTTAATTATACTTCAAAAAAAATTTGAAAGCAATTATTTTAAACATAAAATATCTTATCCAAATAAATTAATTGCAATTTTTTAATGATTTTTTTTGCCGTATTTTATCCCGGGCATAATATATTATTTTATTTTCGCACAGTTGCGGCAAAATCGCATTAAAACAGGCAAAATACGCGCGGTCCGGCAATATATTATTTTAAATAAGATTTATATGAGACGTTAAATTGCAATTTAACTTTTTCTGCAGGGTGAAATATGTCCGGTTACACAAAAAATATAGCTGTCATAAAGGGCGTGAGGAGCGGTTTTTCCGCAGACGGCGGCGCGCTTTCGGGGCTCGTCAAAACCGAAAAATACGGCCCTTTTTTCCGCGCCGAAGTATCGTACATAAATTTTGCGCCGCTTTCGGGCGGCAGATATGTGACCGCCGTGAGCGACGGCGAACACACCGTTATCCTGGACGGGCCTGTGTTTGAAGGCGAAAGCCAAATAGACACCTCCTGCGGCTTTGCCGCGCTGGTATGCTTTGTGGGGACGGACGTGCTTCCCATAGCCGCGGCGGTGTGCGGCGACTACGGCTGGGCGGCCGCTGCCTGCGCCGGAGAAATTGAAAGAGCGGAAAAAATAAAAAATACCCCGCCCCAAACAAAATACGAGGACGAGGCGATTGCGGAGGAAAATTACTATGAATACAGCGCCGAACATAGCGCCGATCTTAAAGGGCAGGGCGCTTTACGCCAGGATAAAGAGCAAAAAAACGGGCGCGGCCCTGGCAAAGATGAAGATGCTGGCGGCCTATTCAAAGAGTCTGAAGCGGGAAAAATGCCCGCCCCGGAATGCTTAGACGAAAATTCGCCCGACCGTTCTTCGGGCGAAAGCGCAGCCTCCGGCGGCTTTACGTCATACCCTGAAACCGGGAATGTCCCCAAGGAAAATTCCCGCAAAAAAGGAACGGACGGCGGAAAGGCGAAAAGAGACGCTCCTTCCGGAACAAGCGACGCGGCAAAGCGGCGCTCAAAGACAAAAGACGGGCAGACAGACTTTGACGGCGAACTTTCCCGCACAGATCCGGGACGCGGAGATCTGCAGCCCGACGGCGCAAAGGACGGCGCCGAACCAATACCGCTTGCCGCCGACCTGAAGTTTTACGAGCGGATGAGCGGCGAGATCGAAAAACTGCTCTCCTCCTACCCGCGCGAGGAGACGCTCGAGCGCACGGTGGAAAACTCGCGCTGGGTGAGGGTGAGCTACGGCAAAGATATGCACTACGTTTTCGGAGTTATAAACGAAGGGGCCTCCCCCTCCTACATATGCTACGGCGTGCCGGGCACGGCCACGGAATGTCCCGCGAGCCTTGCGGGAATGGCGGGCTTCATCCCCTCGGGGGGCGGCGGGGGTTATTGGGTGATGTATCAGGACGCCCGCACCGGAGCCTCTATAAAATTAAATACTACCTAAAACTTCATATAAGCATCGTACTGCTTTGGCGCGCTTACGGCTCCGCAGTGCAAAATTACCGATAATTTACGCATATGTGCCCATAATGATTGTATGAGACTTTCTGCCACTATCTGCCTTCTGAACCTCGTGCTGCTCGGCATTTGCGGGGGGATATACGCCTTTTCGGGATTCAACCTTTTATACTTTATATGCTTTGAAAACATGACCGCCGTGCGCATAGTTCTGGGCATATGTTTTGTGTCCGCCCTCTTTTCGCTCTATGCGCTCATTGCCTTCAAACCGTTCCGAGGGCTGAAATAAGGGTTTTTATCGTAAATTAAACCCGCGGCGGGGGGCGCAATGTTGCGCCCCCCGCCGCGGATCAATTTATATACATTAAATACACATTATTAGTTTACCGTGAAACACTCAAAAATCGGCAGAATTGGGAGGCATATATGCCCCGGCCAACATAATTCGGCAGGGGGCGCTGTAAAAAACTGCCGACATACTCTTGCTACAGCACTATGCCCGAAGCAACCGCGGCATACATTAATCAGTAAGGTTTTCTTTTGAAAAGTACGGCGAACTGAAAAATTCCTCGAGCGAAATGCCCAACCCGTCGCATATGGCATAAATAAACTTCAGTTGGGCCGAACTGCAGCGCATTTTTATTATATTATCTATTGTTGAACTCGCCACGCCGCTCTTTATCGCAAGTCCGTGCGGCGTGAGGTGATATTGATCGCAAAGTTCCTTTATGCGCGCGGAGAGTGCTTCAATAAGTTTCATTTCACTATACTCGTTTACTAATATCTGTAAACTTAGTATAGAAAAATTTTAAATTTTATGTTTCCCAATAATGGGAAACGCTTTGATTATATCAATTTTAATGTTATACTTACAGTATAACATTATATTTTGTTCGGGCAATCACCGTTGCGCACCGCATTATAAAGGCATATTCAATCGTGCAAGGTACACCTGTCGAAGAGAGGAGAGGAAAAAAATTCCTGTAGGCTTATATCGAACCCCTCGCAGATGGCATACAAGGTCTTGATTTTGACCGAACGGCTGCGCTTCTTTTTTATCGACGTAAGCGTAGACTGCGGCACTCCGCTCTTTTCAAACAGCGCGTATTTGGTCATGTTGCGCTCTATGCAGAGCTGTTCTATCCTCAAAGCGATCGCATCTTCCAGCAACATACTGCTAACTCCAAAATAATTTTTATTGTCAGTAGTATAAATTTTGGAAAATTTTATTTACTGCTATACATAGCATATTTGCAATATAAGCAAAAATATGCTATAGTATATAGGGGGATAAAAATGATAATAACCTTTTTCGGACATTCGCGCATCGCTGGCGACAGCAGGGCGATACATGATAAGACGACGGAAATAATGCAAAAACTGCTCTGCAGCGAACCCGAGAGCGAGTTCTACTGCGGGCACAGGGGACAGTTCGACATACTGTGCGAAAGTTGCCTGGACATGCTAAGGCCCTCGTTCAACAAATTTAAAAAGATATATATAACCCCGTATTACGATTTGCAATGGCAAAAGAATCAGCTGAATCATATATCCAAAGACTTTGACGAAATAATCTTTCCTACGCCGTGCGAGAGCTGTCCGCCGAAATACGCATGGTCGCGCCGCAACAGGTGGATGGTCGACAATGCAGACCTCATTATAAACTGCGTAAAATACAGCTGGGGCGGGGCGGCGGCTACGATCGGCTATGCCAGACGGCGCGGCAAAAACATCATCAGCTTATAGCAACACAACGGATACATACTAAAGCGGCGGG
>DVHB01000101.1 GCA_018712405.1 Candidatus Coproplasma stercoripullorum | reverse complement strand
GAGCGGCGCCCGCGGGCGCCGCTCTGTTTACGTTAAAAAATTTAAATTATAAGGCCGCAACCAAATCACATGGGCGCAGGGCGCCGGAGCGGCGATAATTTACCTGTTTAGACGGCAATTACTTACTCTCGAGCATTATTTTTATTATCTCTTTATCGGTCTCGCGCATGCCGTCGTGCGCAAGACGGGAAACGGAGCGGATGGTCTCCTCCACTCCCTTTTTGACTATGCCGTCGCCGGCGAAGAACTGGTTGCCCTTTTCATACATGCTCATACCCAGAAGGCCGCCGTCCACCGCAGTGGCAATTTTTGCCGCGCAGCTGGCCTTGGCTCCGTCGCAGATGATGCCCGAATCTATGGCGAGCGCGTTGGTGAGCGTGTGCGCCACCTCTGAGTAATCTCCTCCGAGAAGGTAGGTTATGCCGCCCGCCGCGCCTGCGCCCGCCGCTACGGCGCCGCAGTAAGCAGAGAGCGTGCCTATGCCGAATTTTAAATGCACGGTTATAAGATTTGAAACGCACAGCGCCCTGTAAAGCCGCTCTTCCGAAAGTCCGAGATTGCGCGCGTAGACTATCACGGGCACCGAACAGGTTATGCCCTGGTTGCCGCTGCCGGAGTTTATCACGACGGGCAGCTCGCACCCGTTCATGCGCGCGTCGGAAGCGGCGGCGGCATAGGCCTTTGCCGTCGTCTTTATGTCGGGCTGGTAGGAACGCAGAATGGTCTTGCCTATATTGGCGCCGTAGTCGCCGCGCAGCCCCTCCTCGGCTATGGCCATGTTGTAACTTATCTGCCTGCCGATGACTTCTTGCACATCCACGATATCTACCGAATCGGCAAAGCCGAGGATATTTTCTATGCTTAAAAAGGAGCGGTCAGACTTTGATGCGGCAGACAAGGGCTTATCGAACAGCACCTTCCCGTCGCGCTCTATCCTGACGATGTTGGTATGGTCGCCCGCAAGACGCACGAAGGAGGTGTTTTTGCCGCAGTAAAGGCGCACGGAGATATCGAATATGTCCGCCTCCGGGGGGACTGATATATCCGCGGGGAAATCACATTCAAAACGGGCTATATCCTTGTACTGCTCCTCAGAGACATTTGATATCACCTGCAGACCGCTCCCCGCGTCTCCCGCCACTATGCCCGCGGCAAATGCCGCCTTTATCCCGCGCATACCGCCCGTGTGGGGAACGACCACACTTTTGGCATTTTTGACTATGTTGCCGCTGACGGAAATTTCAGCACGTTCGGGCATGGAGCCGAGCACGTCGCGCGCCTTTGCCGCACAATACGCTATGGCTATCGGCTCGGTACAGCCCATTGCGGGCACAAGTTCCTCTTTGAGTACATCGATAAATTTCTGATAATTTTCTTTCGTGCGCATGATATACCTTTCGCCGCGCCGCCGTTTTGCCGCAACATGGCGGCGCACGGGGACTGAATTTATTTTACAGATTAAGTTATACATTCACTTTGAGCGGCTTGTCAAGCAAAAACGCTGAACTTTAAACACTTACAAATTGCGCCGCACAATTTGCTGAAAGGCCGTTTGCGCCGACTATGTTGGCTCGCGCGGGTAGCAACCTAAACCCCTGAATGGGCCAGCACGGCCAAAGTTTCGCCGGCTTAATTGTACTGACCTCATCGGGTATCTGCGGTTTCCCGAAGGGAGTCATCCGCAGAGCTTCGTCGGCTTAGCCTCCTCGCGCGAACCCTTCGGGTTCGCCTATCCGAAGGATAGCAAAATAAAACGCGGCACCAAAATTGGTGCCGCGTTTTATTTTGGTGACCCCTTTGAAGTTAAAGGCGAACTATTCAGTTCTTCAAACGTTACCGTCTTACTCTGCCCTTTGTAATTGTATGTAATGACGAAATGGTCGTCATACAGGTAAATACTGTTTACAAAGACGTCAATCAGCCGCTGCTTTCCTTCCTGTGTGGAGATGTCTATCTTGCGGAAGTTATAGAGCGCAAATAGTATCTGTTCCTTAGTGAGCACCGGGTTGCGCATCTGCGCCTCGAAAAGCTCTATTTCAAGGTTACGCTTGCGCTCTTCCAGTTCGTCCAGCGTCTTCTTCGTCGTGGAAGAATAAATACCCTGCGTGATTGCCTCTACAAGGTTATTCAGCTTCGTCTCCACGCCAGTAAGCTGTGCCTGTATTGAAGTTGCCGCGTTATCTTCCTGCATCTGCAACTCATAGATACGGTCGGCAAGTTCAGAGATGATATCATCATTTGCAAGCAAGTCCTTTATTTCGTCAAGTACAAGCTCTTCCAGCCATTCTTTCTTAACCGTCTTTTTGTCGCAAGCCTTTTTCTTTGCTCGGTTGCACTTATAGTAACGATACTGCTTTGAAGTCTTGCTTGTCCCGATTTCGCCCGTCATCATCGCACCGCACTTGCCGCAAAAGAGCTTTGTCGTAAGCAGATAGTCGTCCTCGCTTCTGTGCATCGCAGGGGCTTTTTTATTTCTTGCCATACGCTGCTGCACGGCATTAAAAGTCTGCTCGTCGATAATTGCTGGAATGGCATCAGGTATGACAGTTTCGCCAAACTTGTACTCGCCTATATACTTGCGGTTGGTGAGAATGCGAAACACGGCGTTATACTTCATCTCAAAGCCCTTATGCTTAATGCCGCGCTCGTTGAGACGCTTGGCAATGTCATTTACGCGCATACCGTCGAGGTAGAGCGTAAAAATTTCCTTAACGACGGGCGCAAGGGTTTCATCTATCTGATAGTGGTCGGTGTCGTCTACATAATAGCCGAATGGCGGGCGCACGCCGTTGCTCTTTGCTTTGAGCGCGTTTTCCGTCATCCCGCGCTTTACCTTTTCAGAAAGCTCGGCGGAGTAGTACTCGGCATAGCCTTCTAACAAGTCAAATGGACATAAAACTTATTTTAGGGT
>DVHB01000100.1 GCA_018712405.1 Candidatus Coproplasma stercoripullorum | reverse complement strand
TTTCGGTCATGTACGTCTTTGTACACTCCCTCAAACCTTCCGCGCACGCCTTGTCTTACTTGCTTCTGCGAGGTCATTATGAGAGTATGTTGCGGTCTGTTTATTCTAAAATCAACCCCTTTGTTAGAGAGCCAAAGGGAAGAATATAAATTCAAGGATCATTAAATTATGTTGACAAGTATCTGTGGTATCAACTGGGGCGATGAAGGCAAGGGCAGGATGGTAGACCTTCTTTCCCGCGACTTCGACATTGTGTGCCGTTATCAGGGCGGAAACAACGCCGGGCACACGGTCATCAACGAAAAGGGTAAGTTCATTCTGAACCTGCTTCCCTCGGGCATTCTGCGCGAGGACGTGGTAAACGTACTCGGCTGCGGCATGGTCATCGATCTGAAGCATCTCTGCGGCGAGATCGAAAGACTGAGGGACGCGGGCATAAAAATCACGCCCGAAAATCTTAAAATAAGCGACAAGGCCGTGATCACCATGCCCTACAACGTTCTGCAGGACGTGATGGAGGAAGACAGGCTTTCAAAGGCTACGGGCAAACCCTACGGCTCTACCCGCCGCGGCATTGCGCCCGTGTATGCCGACAAATACATGAAAAAGGCCTTCCGCATGGGCGAACTTTTAAATACCAAGCTCATGTTCAAGCGCCTGCCCGATATCGTTGCGTGGAAGAACCTCACCGTCACCGCCTACGGCTACGATCCCGTCAAGGTCGAGGATATGATAGATTATTTCATGACCTACGGCGAGCCTTTAAAGGAGTTTGTCACCGATACGGGCGTGTATCTGAACAACGCCAACAAGGCGGGCAAGAATATCATGTTCGAGGCCCAGCTGGGCGCTCTGCGAGATATCGACTACGGCATCGTGCCCTACACCTCAAGCTCCTCGACTATAGCGGCATACGCGCCCATAGGCGCGGGCGTGCCCAATTTAAAGCTCGACAAGTCGATAGGCATCATGAAGGCCTATTCCAGCTGCGTGGGCGCAGGTCCCTTCACCTGCGAATATTTCGGCGAGAAGGCCGAGCGTCTCCGCGAGTCGGGAGGCGAATACGGCGCCGCCACGGGCAGGCCCAGAAGGGTTGGCCCTTTCGACGTTGTGGCGTCGCGCTACGGCATACGCTGCCAGGGCGCTGACGAGATAGCGCTCACCAAGCTCGATGTTTTGGACGGCTACGAGGAGATAGAGATCTGCACGCACTACGAGCTCGACGGCAAAGTGCTCGACGAGTTCCCTTTTACCGACGTCCTTGACTACTGCAAGCCCGTGTTTGAAAAGGTGAAGGGCTGGAACTGCGACATATCCCATTGCAAAAAGCCCGAGGACCTCCCCAAAGAGGCGCTCGATTACATACGCCTTCTCGAAAAGCTCTGCGGCTGCCGCATACGCTACGTATCCGTCGGCGCCGAGCGCGAGGCCTGCATAAAGATGTATTGATTTTCGGGCAAAACAATTCAGCGATTTCAACTGCGCCGCACGCTGACAGCGCCTGCGCGCAAACAGGTTTTATATGAAGAGAATTTACGTAAACGAGGAGTGGTGCCTCGGCTGTCACCTCTGCGAATATGAGTGCATGTATGCAAACTCGGGGCTGGACGCCATGTTCAAGCTCAAGGGCAAAACGGATCGGTTTATTCCCCGCATAAAGGTGGAGGGCGAAGACGGTAACGCCATACATTTTGCCGTGAACTGCCGCCACTGCACCAATGCAATATGCGTGAAAAGCTGCATAGCGGGCGCCCTTTCCAAGGACGAAGAGGGCGTCGTGCGCATAAACAAAGATAAGTGCGTGGGGTGCTTTACGTGCGTTCTCGTCTGCCCGTTCGGTGCGATAATGCCCGCACCCGACGGCAAGGCCGCCCAGAAGTGCGCCCTCTGCACCGACAATATCATGGGCGAGCCCAACTGCGTGAAGCATTGTCCGAATAATGCTATCGTCTTTGAAGAAAGAGACTAGTTTGTCAAATATTTGCGGCGCAATACTGTGTTGCGCTGCGGCAACTTTCGGTCACTTACGCTTTAGTAAGCTCCCTCAAGTTTTCCTCGCGCGCCTTGTCTTGCTTGCAACTATTTAACAAACGAGCCGCGGAGCATGAGTAACAAAATTAGGTAATAGTATGAAATATGTGATCATAGGCAATTCAATAGCGGCGACGGCGTGCATAGAGGGCATACGTTCGGTGGATAAAAAGGGCGAAATTACCGTCGTTTCGGCGGAAAATTATCCCGCTTACGGCAGGCCGCTCATTTCTTATTGCCTTCTCGGCCGAGTAAAGCGCGAAAATATGGACTATCGCCCCGCGGATTTCTACGGCAAAAACGAAGTTTCTGTATATTACGGCCGCACCGCCGTAAAAATCGACGCCGAACGCAAAAAGGTCGTCCTCGACGATAATAATGAACTTGCCTACGACAAACTGCTCGTTTCCACGGGCTCCCGCCCGTTCGTCCCTCCCATGCAGGGGCTGGATAAGGCGGAGCATAAATTTTCGTTCATGACCATGGACGACATGCTCGCGCTCGAGCGCGAACTTGCCCCCGATAAGCGCGTGCTGGTGATAGGCGCGGGCCTCATAGGTTTAAAGTGCGTAGAGGGCATTTTAAACAGGGTACAGTCCGTCACCGTGGTGGACATGGCCGACAGGATACTCCCCTCCATACTCGATTCCGAGGGCGCGGCGATAGTGCAGCGCGGACTGGAGGAGAGGGGCGTGAAGTTCTGCCTTTCGGACAGCGCCGAAAGATTTGAGGGCAATACCGTATATCTCAAAAACAGCAAACAAAAACTTGATTTCGATATTTTAGTCGTCGCCGTGGGCGTGCGGCCGAACACCGACCTTGTAAAGGAAGCGGGCGGCGAGGTAAACCGCGGCATAGTGGTGGATAAGGGCATGCGCACGAGCCTTAAGGACGTGTACGCCGCGGGCGACTGCGCCGAGGGATTCGACAGCTCCATAGGCGCAAACCGCATACTTGCCCTTCTGCCAAACGCATATTTCCAAGGAAATGTGGCGGGCGTGAACATGGCCGGCGGCATGGCTGTCCAGAACGACGCCATTCCCATGAACGCCATAGGCTTTTTCGATACGCACGTTTTAACGGCGGGCGTTTACGAGGGGGAAGTTTTCGCCGATGTACACGATAACGTGTATAAAAAGCTGTTTGTAAAGGACGGATATCTCGTCGGCTTTATACTCATAAACGACTTTCTTCGCGCAGGCATATACACATCTCTCATACGCGGTAAAACGCCTCTCTCGGAAGTGGATTTCTCTCTTTTGGAGCAGGAGCCGCAGCTTCTGGCGTTTTCGAGGGAAGTGCGCAAGACGAAACTGGCGCAACGTGTATAAAAAAGGGTTCACGAAAATTTAGCGCGGTCCGCGCTCGAATTTCGTGAGGAGGGTAACATTGGAAATCAACGTAGATGAAAATGTCCACTTTCAGGCGCTCAACAGAATAGTGCGCGAAAGCAAGGATACCGATATCACCATAAACGGCGTAGTTGGCCAGCGCTATATCGCCGACGGCCTCTCGGGCAAGCGCATTATCATAAACGGCGTGCCCGGCAACGCGCTCGGAGCTTACATGAACGGCTGTGAAGTCATAGTTCACGGCAACGTCCAGGAGGCCACGGGCGACACCATGAACAGCGGCAAGATAGTCGTTTACGGCAACGCCGGCGACGCAACCGGCTATGCCATGCGCGGCGGCAGGATATACATCCGCGACAACATCGGCTACCGCGCGGGCATACACATGAAGGCGTATATGGACTTCAAGCCCGCGATAGTGGTAGGCGGCAGGGCTGGCTCCTTCCTCGGCGAATATCAGGCGGGCGGCGTTATAGTCGTGCTCGGTCAGAACAAGGACGGCCTGCCCATAATAAATAACTTCTGCGGCACGGGCATGCATGGCGGCGTTATGTATTTAAGATGCGACGAACTGCCCAGATCGCTTCCCTCGCAGGTATCTGCGGTCAAAAAATGGGGCGCGGATATTGAAGAGCTTGCCGAGCTTGTGCGCGAATGGTGCAACTTCTTCCCCGAGTACGATTCAAAGACGCTGCTCGAGCACAACTTCTTCGTGCTCACCCCCAACACCGATAACCCGTATAAGCAGATGTACACAAACAACTGACGCCTTTCGCCGCAAATCTTTTACAAGCAAAATTTTTGCGGCGAGTTTTATAATAATGTCGTGAAAAAGAGGTATCGGCGAACTAAATTCGCCTGCT
>DVHB01000099.1 GCA_018712405.1 Candidatus Coproplasma stercoripullorum | reverse complement strand
GCGCCATGCGCCGCCCGCCTTTATAAATTTTTTACGAGGGAGAAATATTATGGATAATGTTATCGAGCGCGTGCTCTTTACGGAAGAGCAGATAAGAAACAGAGTGGCCGAAATGGGCAAGGAGCTCTCGGCAAAATATGCAGGCAAACCGCTGATAGTGCTCGGCGTATTGCGCGGCGGCGCCATTTTCTGCGCCGATCTCGTGCGGGCGATGGATATTCCGCTCGAAATATCCTTCATACAGACGTCGTCATATCAGGCCGGCACCACTTCGAGCGGCAACGTCATTATCGAAATATCCAAGGGCTTTTCCGCCGAGGGCAGACATATTCTCATCGCCGAGGATATAATAGATACGGGCCACACGCTAAAGGCAGTCAAGGAGCGCCTCTACGAGCTGGGCGCGCTCTCTGTCGAAACGTGCTGCATTTTGAACAAGCCCGCCCGCAGGCAGACGGAGATCACGGCCGACTACGTCGGTTTCGACATTCCCGACGAGTTCGTCGTGGGCTACGGCCTGGACTATGCGGGCAAATACCGCAACCTGCCGTACATAGGCGTGCTCTCCCGCAAGGTGTACGAATAAGGTTATGAGTTGGAAGCACAACGGCAGTCTGCTGGATAATGCCAGATATCTGCGGAAAAATATGACCGCGGAGGAGCGGAAGTTGTGGTATGATTTTCTGCGGACTTACCCGTTGCTCTTTCTTCGCCAAAAGATAATCGGCGGTTATATTGCGGACTTTTATTGCGCCAAGGCCGGGCTGATAGTCGAAATAGACGGCTCGCAGCATTATCAGGACGGAGCAGCCGAATATGACGCCGCCAGAACGGAATATTTCGGCAGTTTAGGGCTAAAAGTCGTAAGGCTCTCCAATATCGAAGTAAATAAAAATTTTCGCGGCGTTTGTGAATATATAGATAAAGTTGTGACTGAACTCTGTTCACAATGAGAGGGAGAAGTTCCCCCGCCAAGCCCCTTGCAAAAGGGACTATGGCACCAAGCCCCTTGCAAAAGGGACTATGGCACCAAGCCCCCCTTGCTCAATGTGATGACACTACGCCGTGTCCCTTGCTAAAGGGACTATCCCGCATACCCCCCTTGCAAAGGGACTATCCTGAACCAAGCCCCCCTTGCTAAAGGGGGGAAGTAAAGGGGGGATATATACCACTCGGCGTTTGCCCGTCTTTTTGTACAAGCCGCATTATAAAGGCATTTAAACTGCGGCTCTTGCGCTTAACATTGCGCCATAGTTAATCATATATATCCCTCCGTCACGCTGCGCGTGCCACCTCCCTTTGGCAAGGGAGGCCTATTGCGGCAGAGAGTGATTTTTCAATAAATAGTTGCGCCACCTCCCAAAATTGTGGTTTTCCTTTGGGAGCCTCCGCAAAGTGTCGCTTCCTCGCGAGCAATGGAGGCATTAAACGCCGGGCAGCGGCTGTGGTTTGCCGTTGTACCGCTTATCTTTTGGGGCACAATATATTGTATTGCGACCGCGCATGCTTTACTATTATATATAAAAGCGCCAAAAATTTAGCCAAAAATTTTTCAAAACGGCATTTTTTGATTGACAGCACCCCCGTAATGTGCTAAAATTTCTGCACATTCCTCAAAGGGGTGTAATTTTTTTGTACGGAGTTTTTCTACAATGAAGAAGGCATCAGTGAGAGCCAAGATAACCCTTGAGTGCACAGAGTGCAAGCACAGGAATTACGACAGTTTTAAGAATAAGCGCAACGATCCCGACAGGATCACTATCTCCAAATACTGCCCTTTCTGCAAAAAGCACACCGAACACAAAGAGACCAAGTAAGTTTCTCTTAACGGCGCGGCCCGTTCCGCGCACATTCAGGCGCCATATGGCGCGCACATCAAAGAGGTTTATTTTATGGCGGCATCAAACAAAGGCGACGTTAAAAAGCCCAATATTTTCGTTCGCATGGGCAGAAAACTTAAGGAGACCTTTTCTGAGCTTAAAAGGGTGACATGGCCCTCCTTCCCCAAAGTTTTAAAGTCTACGGGAGTCGTGCTCGTGGTTGTTCTTTTGTTCCTTGTGGCAGTCACAGGCATC
Organism: Candidatus Coproplasma stercoripullorum; assembly: GCA_018712405.1. Taxonomy (GTDB): domain Bacteria; phylum Bacillota; class Clostridia; order Christensenellales; family Borkfalkiaceae; genus Coproplasma; species Coproplasma stercoripullorum. Next base: position 2,976 of record DVHB01000099.1, on the reverse strand, counting down.
AATTTCTTCCTTCAGTGGCTTCTGGACCTGGTTACCAACATCGGAGCATAAGGCCATGGCAGATACTGCTCAGCAGCCCTGCTGGTATATCCTTCACACCTATTCCGGCTATGAGGCCATGGTGAAGGACAGCTTAGAGAGGCTGATCGAAAATAACAATCTTCAGTCGCAGATCTTCGACGTAAAGATCCCCATGGAGACCACCATAGAGGAAAAGAACGGCAAGCGCAAAGTGGTAGAGCGCAAGCTGTTGCCTTGCTATGTCTTCATAAAGATGATATATTCCAACCAGCTGTGGTATTGGGTGACCAACACCCGCGGCGTCACCGGCTTCGTCGGCCCGCAGGGCAGGCCCATTCCAATGAAGGAGGCGGAGATCCGCAAGATGCGCCTTGAAGAGGTGGCGGTAAACGCCGACTTCGCCGTGGGCGACAGGGTGAGCATCGACGCAGGTCCTCTCGAGGGTTTCGAAGGTACCGTAAAGGAGCTCAACGACACTGCTCAGAAGGCGCTCGTCAACGTCGAACTCTTCGGCCGCAACACCGACGTGGAAGTGGAGTATATACAGATAAAGAAGCTCGAAAATCCTGCTGAATAAAACTTCATATAAGCATCGTATAACTTTGTCGCGCTTACGGCTTCGTTCAGTCACTTACCTCCAAGTAAGCTCCTTCACGACTTCCGCACGCTCCTCGTTCTGCTCGCTTCTATAAAGTTTTATCGGGATAGCGGATATGCGTCGTTCGTTGGCGCAAGACACAATATAAATAATGCTGTAAACACAGCTTTATTATAAAATTCACGTAAAAAGATTTTTCGTGAAAAATTTAAAATAATTTTTGTTTGCAAGGCGGGTTTCCCGCCGTTAGCAAGACCCAATTTGTCGCGTAAGCGAGCTCACCGGAAGTGAATGGCGGCATTTCTATCAGTGAGGGCAACAGCAATGCCGCCAGAGAAACTTGGTTTCTAAAACTCACAAAATTTTTATGGCGCGCAAGCCATAAAAATTTGTGAATTTATTTTTGTGGGAGAATACGCTAAATTTTTTTCATGGCATATTTCGTTAATACCACATCGGAGGACTTCAATTTATGGCAAAAAAGATCACCGCTGTAGTAAAGTTGCAGCTCCCTGCCGGCAAGGCCACTCCTGCGCCCCCCGTAGGTTCCACCCTCGGCCCCCACGGCATCAACATTCCCGGTTTCACCAAGGAATTTAACGCAAAAACCGCCTCTCAGGCCGGCCTTATCATTCCCTGCGTAGTTACCATCTATCAGGACAGGAGCTTCACCTTCATCCTCAAAACGCCCCCCACGCCCGTGCTCATCAAAAAGGCACTCGGCCTCGATACGGCCAGCGCCCGCCCCAACAGGGACAAAGTGGGTCAGCTCTCCAGGGCTCAGGTTGAAGAGATCGCTAAAACCAAACTGCCCGACTTAAACTGCTCCACCTTAGAGGCAGCCATAAGCATGGTAAAGGGCACCGCGCGCTCTATGGGCGTTACCGTAGAGGAGTAAGCGCACTTTATTTTGTGGGAGAGGGGATTTATTAACACCACAAAAGTCGACCCCCTCGCAAGTACCACACGGAGGATTATAATATAATGAAAGTTGGCAAGAAATACGCAGAGAGCGTTAAATCTTACGATCATTCCAAAGCATACGAAGTAGCCGAAGCGGTAAACCTCACTCTTTCCACCGCAAAGGCCAAGTTCGACGAAACTATCGAGCTCCACATCCGTCTCGGCGTTGACCCCCGTCAGGCCGACCAGCAGGTGCGCGGCGTTCTCGTCCTTCCCAACGGCACTGGTAAAACCAAGCGCGTTCTGGTCGTTGCCAAGGGCGAAAGGGCTGATGCGGCTGCCGCGGCGGGCGCAGATATCGTGGGCGCCGAGGAGATTATTCAGCGCATCCAGCACGAAAACTGGTTCGATTTCGACGTAATGATCACCACTCCCGACATGATGGGCGTTGTAGGCCGCATAGGCCGTATCCTCGGCCCCAAGGGCCTGATGCCCAACCCTAAGTCGGGTACCGTTACCATGGACGTAGCCAAGGCCGTTCAGGAAGTTAAGGCAGGTAAAGTTGAATACCGTCTCGATAAGACGGCCATCATCCACTGCCCCATCGGCAAGAAGTCTTTCGGCGCCGAAAAGATAACCGAGAACTTCAACGCCCTCATGGACGCAATCGTTAAGGCTAAACCCTCGGCCGCAAAAGGTCAGTACATCAAGAGCGTAACGCTTACCTCTACGATGGGCCCCGGCGTTAGGGTTAACTATAACAAGGGCTAATAAAAACTTCATATAAGCGTCGCATAACTGTGTTGCGTTTGCGGGTATTTTCGGTCATGTACGTCTCTGTACACTCCCTCAAATCTTCCGCACGCGCCTTGTTCTGCTCGCTTCTATAAAGTTTTTGCTTACAAGGCAGCAGAAGATTTAAAGGCGGGAGTATATCCCGCCTTATCTTTTTTCGCCGTCATTTTGTTTTAAACTCTTCCGCACGCGTCTTGCCCCCATTGCCTAAAGGGGGGGACGACTGAGCGAAGCGAAGAGGGGGGATATGCTGCTCGCAACTACGGGGTTATTATGTGCGATTATGCGGTAATAAGTGAGTAAAAGGCAAGCCGTTCGGCTTGCCTTTTTTATAGCCGCGGAATTTGCGTTTGCAAATTCCGCTGGTAGTCACCAAGGAGACGATGACGGTGGAGGGCATGATAAAGATTGTGTGCGATCTGCTTAAAGACAAGCCGAATATTGCAAAAATCACCTTCATGAGCGGCGTAAACGCGGCTTCGACCGAGTTTAAAACGCACAACAATATCGAGCGCTGCTCGCGCTGTTGCGGAGAGTATCTCGCTCCGCGGCGCAATCCTGTTATGCGCCCTTCCTCCCGCAAGGGGGAGTACGCCATACCTGAAATCAATGTATGGCAAAAGAGTACAGGCAACTTTCACGCCTGTACTCTTGCATTA
>DVHB01000098.1 GCA_018712405.1 Candidatus Coproplasma stercoripullorum | reverse complement strand
TCACGAATTTTTAGCGCGGGCCGCGCACTAAAAATTCCGTGAGGTTGAGAAACCATGTTTCTCTTCGCGCGACTTCTTAGAGCCCTCGGTTATATAGTCGCGCGAATTCACTTCCGGTGAGCCCGCTTGCGCGGCAAATTGCGTCGCGCTAGCGCAGGGAAACCCTGCTTGCGCAGCATTATTATTTAGAATTCTGTGTCGCAATACTGTGTTGCGCTCCGTGCGCCCTCGGTCATTTACATCTTTGTAAACTCCCGTCGGACCGTACCCGTGCGCCTTTGTCTTGCTCGCATTATTGCGTTTATTATATGATTGCATTTACGCGGATAAGACGGCAGCGCTCTAATTGTCATTTTGACTAAGTGAGCGCAACGAACGCACGGAGAAATCTGTTTCGTTAAAATATAAGTTGCAATAATTTACACTATGACAGCTCAACAGATGTGGGAGGGGTACCTCTCGGAAAGTAAAATTGCAGACTGCGGCTATGAGGCGTGGGAGTTCGGCGCCTCTCCCGACGAGCTTGCCTCGCTCGTAAAGCGTGGTATAAAGAGGGCGACCTCGTCTGCATACGACCTGTATGCAAAGGACAGCGAACCTCTGCCCAAAGTCGGCGAATACAGCGTGATACTATCTTCAAGTGGCGAGGCTGTCTGCATTATAAAGACGGTCAAAGTCGAGGTGGTGCGCTACTGCGATGTCACCGAAGATTTTGCCTTTAAAGAGGGCGAGGGCGACAGAACGCTCGCCTATTGGCGGCGCGTGCATGAAGATTTCTTCACCCAAGAACTGCGCGCCGAAGGTCTTGAATTTTCGCCCGAAATGAAGGTGGTCTGTGAGCAGTTCGAACTGGTCTATCCCAAACAAGTGGCAATGTAAATAGAAATAGCGCCGCCCACGCCGGCTGTCGCCGGCGCGGGCGGCATTAAAATACAGAGGGAATAACATGATAACAGAGGAAATACACTTCACCTTAAAAGACGGCCGCCGGGCGGTACTCCGCAATCCCAAAGAGGAAGAGGCCGAAGAGCTGCTCAATTATTTCCGCACGGCGGTAAGCGAGACAGATTTCCTTTTAATGAGCCCGCAGGGCTGTGCAAGTTACACAGCGGAGAGCGAAAGGGCGTTTATCCGCGGAATGAATTGTTCAGACAGCATAATCATGTTAACGTGTTTTGTCGGTAAAGAGGTTGCGGGCAACTGTCAGCTCACTTTTAAAACCAACTTAAAGGAGCGCCACAGGGCAACGATAGACCTTGCCATTTTGCGCAAGTTCTGGAACCTTGGCATCGGCTCTGCCATATTTGAAAATTTGATCGCGCTCGCCCTCCGCAATGAAGATGTTTTACAGTTAGAACTTGACTTTCTCGAAGGTAACGTTCGCGCCCGTGCGCTCTACGAAAAGTTTGGTTTCAGAATTACGGGAGTAAAGCCTGATGCGATACGGCTGAATGACGGAAAATTGTACAATATCTATTCGATGGTAAAAAAATTGAGGTAAACAAGTGATTGTAGATGATATAAATTTTACTTTAAAAGACGGCAGAGCGGCAACCTTGCGCAGTCCGCGCGAAGAGGATATTGACAATATTATTGATTTTTTGATAAAATCGGCAGGCGAAACTGACTACCTTTTACGCTATCCTGAAGAATATGAAAATATAACTCATGATGCGGAAAAGAATTTTTTAGACCGTATAAATTCGTCTGAAAATGATGCAATGATAGTATGTTCAGTAGAAGGTCAAATAGCAGGAAGTTGTCAGATAACATTTTTTCAGGGTAAAAAAAGCTTTCATAGGACTAGAGTTGCAATTGCGCTTTTATGTAAATTCTGGAACAACGGCATAGGCTCAAAAATGTTCTCCGAGCTCATCCGCATAGCGGAAAGCAGAGCGGGAGTGGAACAGATAGAGCTTGAGTATATCGAGGGCAACTCCCGCGCAAGGGCGCTCTACGAAAAGTTTGGGTTCCGCATTGTCGGCGTTCATCCAGACGCAATAAAGCTCAAAGATGGCACTTATCTGAATGAATATCTTATGATTAAAAAATTATGAGGAAAGATAAATGGAATACAGAGTATTTTTTGATAAGATAATCGCCCGCATTGACAGGGGTGAGGAGATCTGCGAACAGCTCAAAGTCATCTGTGAAAAGGAGGGCATTGGCCTTGCCTCGGTGTCGGCGATAGGCGCGGTGGGCGATTTCACCGTCGGCGTGTTCAACCCGCACACAAAGGAGTATAAGGCCAACACCTTTACGGGCGACTACGAAATTGTCTCTCTCCTCGGCAACGTAACCGAGCTGGACGGCAAATTTTATTCACACCTGCACATGAGCGCAGGCGACGAAGAGGGCAAGGTGTTCGGCGGGCACTTAAACCGCGCGGTAGTCTCTGCCACCTGCGAAATGGTGATAGAGGTAATGGACGGCAGGGTGGACAGAAAGTTCTCCGACGAGATAGGACTCAATCTTCTTGAATTTTAATTTGGCGCGTCGCGCCGTGTATTGCAAACGGTGCTTTGCATACAGAAAAACCTGCATTATATAATATGGTAGATATCGAACAGCTTTTAAACAGCCTTAATTTTCGCCCGATAGGCGAACAGAACGGAATAATCAAACGCGTAAAAGGCGTCATTTCAAATACAAAGCCCAATCCGCAAAAACTCTTTGTGGCGGAGGGGATATGGCTGGCCTCCATGTGCCTCAGATTCGGCACGCATATCGAGTGTCTCATCGTCTGCCCCGAGCACGTTCGCACGCCAGAGGTGGCGGAGCTTATAAAAAATCTCTCTGCAAAAACGCCCGACAGGTTTTCCGTTTCGGCCAAAACATACGAAAAGATTTCTGAAAAAGGTCAGCCCGACGGAATTATGGCGCTGGCCGCACTGCCGCAGTGGGACATAGCAAAATTCAACCCTCCCGAAAAATCGGTGATACTTGTGATAGACGGCGTTGAAATCCCGGGCAATGCGGGAACTATGCTGCGCATGGCCGACGGAGCGGGCGCCGACGCGGTATTTTTCTGCAACCGCAAGGTGCGCATGACTCACCCCAAGCTTATCAAGGCGAGCCAGGGCGCAATACTCACCGTGCCGACTTTTGAATTTTCCTCGGTAGACGAGTGCTATGGCTGGTTGTCATCGCACGGCTTTACCGTATATCTTGCCGATACCCGCGCGCCGCATTTTCACTACGACGAGCCGTTCGGCAGGAACACCGCACTCATCGTGGGCAGCGAGCGCTACGGCATCGCGCGGGAGTGGTACGAAAAGGAGTACAGCATGATTGCCATTCCCATGCTCGGCAAGTGCGACAGTTTAAACGTCGGCGTGGCGGCAACCGTGCTCACTTACGAGGCCTGCATTAAAAACAAACTCAGGAACTAAACGCATTATCAACAAATTATATATACGTTACACGATTTAAATTCAAAGTTATATTTGCTACTTTTTCTTTCAATTACAAAGTTTTATTAACAAAATGTAGAGCGGCGGCGCGAAAAACAAATTTTATTCGCGCCGCCGCTCTGTATTGCAGTGTTGATTGAATAAACATTTGGCATGCGGTCAAATAAAAATGGGGTATTGATTTTTTTTCTTATACGTGCTATAATAAAATATCTAAACTTTGCAGTATGCGCAAAAACGGGGCAGGCATGGCAGATATAAAAAAAATAAAAGAGATAGTTGACCCGCATAAAGAGCCAGATAAGCAGTTCTTTTTAGACCTTCTCGACTCCGAAAAGCAGTGGACGTGCGAGTGCGAGCATATCGACGCCGTAATGTTCATGCTGCGCGTTATCTATATAAATAAATTAAAGGCGGCAATAAAGACGGCGCAGGACGAGATATCCGCTCTCGTCGCCGATCCCGACTACAATGCCGAGAGCTATAAAAAGGTGATGGGCCTCAGGGCCGAGATAGCAGCGCGCCGCGCGCAGATCGATACCTACAAACCCTTCTTCGACGAACCGTACTTTGCCCGCATGGACGTGGTGGACGACAAGGAGGGCTACAACAGCTACTACATTGGCAAGCGCGGCGATGAGGGGCTGGAGATAGTCGACTGGCGCGCCCCGCTCGCGCGCAGATACTACCAGAAGAGCCGCGTAACTTTTACGATAAACGAATACAACTATAAGCTCGTCCTCCGCCGCGCGCTGCGCACAAAGAGCGGCAAAGTCGTCGATATGCAGAACGAATATCTCTCCGTAAAGGACTATCTTTCAAAGGAGGAAATTGGCGGCCGTGACGAGGAGATAATCTTTGATCCGTTTTTGCGCGAGATAATAAAGAGCCGTAAGGAAAAGAGCGGCATAACCGACATAATCGAGACCATACAGGAGAAGCAGTACGAGATAATCACCCTCCCCGAGGACGCGCGATTCGTCGTTCAGGGAATTGCCGGCAGCGGCAAGACCATGATAATGCTGCACAGGCTCTCATATATAATGTACAACAACGAGGGCGTAAAGCCGCGCGACGTGCTCGTCATCACTCCGTCGGACTCCTTCAACGCCTTCATCGACGAGCTGTCAACCGTTCTGGAGCTCGAAAAGGTAAAGACGAGCACAATAGAAAAATATTTTACCCGGCTGCTTGCAGGCCAGGGCATTGACGTTGAAGGCAGAATAGAGCGTGCCGAACGCCCGCCCGAAGAATATCTCTCGTATATCTATTCTTCGGCGTTCATCTCCGACGTGGATAAAAAACTTGCAAGGATATACGACGGTGTGCACGGCATGTTCTCTTCGCCCGAGTGCGGCGAACTTACGCGCGACATTCTTGCGCGGTGCGCCCGCCAGACCGCCCTGTACGAAAAGATAAAAAACGCGGGGCTCAGGGTGCGCCGCTGCGTGCTCGGCGAGATAAAGGAGAAGGCGGAGGGCGGACTGTATTACACCAAGCCCTTCCGCAAGCTGTTCAACAGCGTCTCCGACGTCGCCGAATTTTTAAGTCTCAATAAGGACGACGCACGCATGAATACCTACGGATATTTCTATCGTCAGCTGCTCTCCTTTTATAAGGCGGTGCGCCATATCAGCCGCCATGCCGAAAAGATATGCGCCGACGCCGTTGCCGACCTTACCGCGCTTGATTATGTCGTGGACAAAGAGATCTCCGACCTGATGCGCTACAGAATGAATGTCGGCGGCGCCGAGGTGCTGACGTATGCCGAACGCATCGAAAAGCGGAGAGAACTCAAGCGTGAGATAGAGGCGAACGCGCAGTATGTGCGCGAAATTTCCGATCTCTTTTCCTCCTTATACGACTTTGCCGACGTTATCCGCGGCGAGAGCAACCTCGTCGCCATAGGCAAGTGCGAAAACAGCGTGGATGTCGCCCGTTTCTTCTACGGCGAAACGGTAAAAAAATCGCGCCGCAAGTTCGGCGTGCACGTGGGCAAGATGTACCCGTCGGATATTTATGCGATATGCCTGGTCCTCTGCAAGCTCGGATATGATCTCACCCCCAAACACTCCTTTATCTTTATTGACGAGGGGCAGGACATCTCGGAGGGCGAGTATTACGTGCTCAAGCAGGTAAACGAAAGGGCGCGGTTCAACGTGTTCGGCGACCTGAAGCAGAACATCACGCCTTACAGAGGCGTATCCGACTGGGCGAGGGTAGAGAATGATGTGCACACTCTCAACCTCAACTACCGCAATACCAACCAGATTGTGGATTTTGTGTCGAAAGAGCTGAATATCGACATGCAGTCGATAGGCTGCGACGGTTCGGACATCGTTTATCTCCAGCCGCGCAAGGTGACGGGGTGGCTTACCCTCGTAAAGGGCCTCAAGGCGGTGATCACCAGCGAGAAGCGCCTTCCGGAATTTGCGCGCAAAAATTATAATATAATACGCGAAACGGGCAGGATCTCAAAGACGCGCATAAATCTGATGACGGTATACGAAAGCAAGGGGCTTGAATTTACCGCCGTCGCCGTCGCCGACGGGGATATGACCGATAACGAGAAGTATATAGCATACACCCGCGCGCTAAAGGAGCTCGCTATAGTGAGGTAGCTTTAGTGCGTAAACGGCTGTAATAAAACTGCGGCAGGGAGGGAGGCAAAGCGCAGAGATGTTCAAATTGTAAACGCTTGCGTATTTTTTTGCTCATACCCTTGCCCGTGCAGGCAAAATGTAGTATAATTGAATTACCGTATCAGAGTGCGGACAAGCTCAGCAATTCCGGCAAAACGCCGCGCAAAATGTGTGTTCTGTAAAAATTGTAATCTGTTGCGGAGGCGCGCTCAGGTAAGGTATAAGGGGTAAAATCAAGATTATGGCGACTAACAAAAAAATGGCTACAAGTAAAAAGACTAAGCAGCAGGCCGAAGCTATAGAGCTTGATGGCGAACTTTTAAACACAGTCAGCTATGCGACTTACTATTGCCGCATGCCGCTCTTTACCACTTTCAGGCTATATAACAGGGGCGAGACTTCCGTTGAAAACCTCACCGTTGCGGTGAGCGGCGACAAAGAGCTCATTCTGCCCCGCAATATCGATATTGCCGAAATACCTAATGAGAGCAGTATCCAGGTAGAGGTGGATAAGGTACTCAATCCCAAATACCTCGCCGAGCTCGAAGCGCCCGAAAACTGTGCTGTGAGCATAGTCGTTACGTGCGGCAAGAACAAAGTGTGCGAACTTACGGCAAACGTGGAGTGCCTCCCCATAGACTATTGGGGCGGTCTTTCCGGCAATGTCGAAATGCTCGCTTCGCTCGTGCGGCCGAAGATAGCCGACTGCCAGAAGGTGCTGGCGGAGGCGGGGCTCCAGTTAAAGACATGGGGCTATTCTGCCGAGTGGAGCGGATATTCGGGCAACGACAGAAACGCTGTGCGCAGTGCGGCCGCGGCTATTTTTTCTGCTCTGCGCGGACAGAACGTGGAGGCGCAGCCCCAGCCTGCGATGGACCAGGCTGTCAGCGCTGGCGGCATAACGGCAGTAATATCGTCCAAGTCGGCGACTCCGCTGGAGATGGCGCTTCTGTATGCCTCATGTTTGGAGGCGGCCAAACTCAATCCCGTCATCGTTCTCGGAAAAGAGAAGGTGGCCGTCGGCGTGTGGCTGTATGAGAGCTGTTTTACAACGACCATTCAGGACGATATGTCGGTCATTGAAAAGTACATTCTCGACGGCGTGAACAACCTCGCGGTGTTCGATTCCAACGACCTTTTTTCCCATAAAAATGCCAGCTTCACGACGAGTGCCTCTCACTTTGCTTCGCAGCTTAAGCGCGGCGAATACGAGGTATGCGTCGACGTCAAGCGTTGCAGAATAGGCGGGGTTTTCCCCATTCCCATCAAAGTGCGCTCGGGCGGCAAATATGAGCTTTTGGGTGAGGCGCAGTTTTCTTATGACGAAAAACCGGGCGAAATTATCGACGCGGGCAAATACTCTTTGGAAAAAGGCGCCTCCAAGGAGCAGACGTGGCAGCGCCGTCTTCTGGACCTTTCTTTAAAAAATAATCTTCTGAACTTCAGGTACAGGAGCGACAGTATACACATAATCACAGCCAATCTTCCCTCATTTCTGGAGGGACTGGACAAGGGAGACAAATTCAGCGTAATGCCCAACGCCGGGCAGATAAAGGATGCGGCTTTCTTCGGCGGCAGTCCGGGAGCGCGCGCCTTAAAGGAACTCATAGATATTGAGATGTCCTCGGGCATTGTACGCTCGTACGACGGCCCTGCAGTTTTGAACGAGCATGCCTCTTCGCTAATACGCAAGGCGCGGACGGCCGAAGAGGAGGCGGGAGCCAATACGCTCTGCCTCGCGCTCGGGTTCTTAAAATGGAAACATGACGAAGAGCGCGAATATAAATATGCTCCCATAGCCCTTCTTCCCGTAACGCTCAAGCGCACAAAACAGCAGGGCGTCACTATGACAAAGGGCGAGGATATAACGGTGAACACCACCCTGCTTGAGTTTTTAAAGCAGGAGTTCGGCATAGATATACGCGGTATGGAGGATAAAAATCTTGCCGTAAACGAGATGATCGCCCTCTTCCGCGCAAAGACCGCCAACATGAAAGGGTGGGAAGTTTCTGAAGATGTCTATGTGGCTCAGTTTACGTTCGCGCGCTATGCTATGTGGAGCGACGTAAAGAACAACATTGCACGCTACAGGGATAATCTTCTCATAACAAGTCTTATAACAAATTCAAATAAACTTGCCGGCAACAAGCTTGCGGGCATCGACGAAGATACTGCCGACCCGTGCGATATCTTAGTTCCGCTCCCGTGCGACAGTTCGCAGTTCGAGGCGGTGGCGGAGTCTGCGAGGGGCACCACGTTCGTGCTCCACGGCCCCCCCGGAACGGGCAAGAGCCAGACGATCACCAACATGATAGCCAACGCCGTCGACCAGGGCAAGCGCGTGCTGTTCGTTGCCGAAAAGCAGGCGGCGCTCTCCGTAGTTAAAAAGCGCCTCACCGAGATAGGCATAGGTGAATTCTGCATGGAGTTTTCAACGGGTAAATCTACCGACAAGGCAGAGATCGTCCGCTCCATAGAAACTACCCTTGCTCTTAAGGACGAATATTCCGAAGAGGCTTTCCGCGAAGAGGGCGAGGAGATACGCGAAACGCGCGCCTCGCTTGCAAATCCCTATAATGCCCTGCACAAAAAACGCAGGCTGGGCGTCTCCGTCTACGAGGGAATTTTATATTACCTCCAGAACAAGAACGCGCCCGAGCTTGTGAATATAGAGAGCACTTTTTACGACAGCCTCACCAAAGAAAAGCTGGAACAGTGCGAAAAGATGCTCTTAAAGGCTCAGATAGCCGCAAAGGAGTGCGGCGGCGTATATCGTTCGCCCTTTGAAAACGTCAATATCACCGAGTGTTCCGACGACGTAAAGAACGGTGTGCTGTGCGCGGCCGAGGTCGTGCTCGCCGAACTCAAACATCTCAAAAACTATCTCGGTCTCTTTCTTGATAACTTCAACCAGAAGATAAGTACTTTCACGGCGCGCAAGCTCGATGGGCTCATCAAGATCGCCGCCACTTTGCGCGACGGTACTTTAGATGAATTTTTCTCTTGCGACGAGCAGGAGTTCTATAAATTCTACAACGCCAATGTGCTGTACGACAATGTATCGAGGCTTTGGTTCACGCGCTTTTACACTTTGCCCGACATCGATAAATTTGCTCCCCAGCTCGAGGCCGAGCTTGAAAACTGGGGCGAAAACTACCGTTCGTCGCGCGTGGTGCTTGCCGTGATAAAGCGCCTCAACAGGTGCGCCAAGGAGCGCATCCCCGAAAAGGAGGAGCTCGAATGGGTGAAGCGCGCATACGAGCTGTGGCAGGCTGAAGGCAGAATTTTAAACAGCACCAACCTTGCGCAGAACTTTATGGCGCTCGGCGGCGGCATAAACGATAAAAAGAGGGAGACATTCTTAAAGCCGTTGTACGAGCTGCACAATCTCTGCCAGCAGGTATTCATGGACTACAACGCCGACGCTTTCAACAGCGTTTGCAACCATATAGTCGGCGGCTATGCAAAGCCGCTCATAAACGGCGTCATTGCGGCGGCGCAGTCGTTCATAGCGGCCAAAGATTACTTCATAAAGATAACCGCCGCCGATAAGACTTTCTTCTCAGACGAAGACATCTTTGAATATTACACATCAAAGTGCGGTGCGCTGATAGACAATATCGATATGCTCCCCGGCTGGTGCGCGTATAAAGCCACGGCAAAAGAGCTCGACGATATGGGCCTCACATTCATGACGGACGCCATGGAGAGCGGCATCATAAGCGGCGAACAGATACTTGCTTCCTTCCGCAAAAATGTGTACCGCAACTTTGTGCAGACCAATATTCCCGCCGACGAATATCTCTCGAAGTTCTCGGCGAGCATGCTCGACGAGAGCGCGGCGAAATTTGCCCAGCTCACCGAGCAATTCGCTGCGGTAACAAAGACGAAAATCAGGCATGACCTGATTTCCCGTCTGCCAAACCAGGAGACTGAGGGGCCGCTCGCACTCGAACTCATGACGTTCAGGCGGCAGACAAACGGAAACTTAAAACGCATAAATCTGCGTTCCTTGCTTGCCGAAATTCCCCAGCTTTTAAAGGTTGTCGCACCCTGCATGATGATGAGCCCCTTCACCGTCTCGCAGTATCTTGCGGCCGAGCCCGACTATTTCGATCTTGTAATATTTGACGAGGCTTCCCAGATGCCGACTTGCGAGGCAGTTCCCTCCATAGCGCGTGCCAAGAGCGCGATAATAGTCGGCGACCCCAAACAGCTCTCGCCCACAACCTTCTTCATGGCGCTCGGCCAGGATGAGGAGGAGATGGAAGCGGAGGATCTTGACAGCGTTCTGGACGACTGTCTCTCCCTCGGCATACCGCAGAAGCATCTAAACTGGCACTACAGGAGCAAGCACGAGAGTCTTATTGCATTCTCAAATATTATGTACTATTCCTCCAAGCTGTGCACGTTCCCCTCGCCCGACGCGCTCGACAGCAAGGTAAAGCTTGTCTATATTCCCGACGGCGTTTACGACAGGGGCTTTACAAAGTGCAACAAGCAGGAGGCAGAGGCGCTTGTCGCTGAGGTCATAAGAAGGCTGTCTGATGAAAAGCTGCGCCGCTCCAGCATAGGTATAGTAACATTCTCTACGCCTCAGCAGTCGTATATCGAAAAGATGCTCTCCAAAGCAATAATCGAAAAGGGACTCGAGGAGGCGGCATATGAGCGCGAGGAGCCGCTCTTCGTAAAGAATCTCGAGAGCGTCCAGGGCGACGAGCGCGATGTGATCATGTTCTCGGTATGCTACGGTCCTGACCGTATGGGTAAAATTTCGCTCAACTTCGGTCCGCTCAACCAATACGGCGGCTGGCGAAGGCTCAACGTCGCCGTCTCGCGCGCAAGGGAGGAGATGGTCATCTATTCCTCCATGCGCTACTCCATGATAGATCTCTCGCGCACCAACGCGCGCGGTGTTGCAGGTCTGAAGGCCTTCCTCGAATTTGCCGAAAAGGGCCGCACCAGCATAGCCGTAAAAAACGACGAGGTGATAATCAACAAGTCGGGCATAGGCAGATATGTTGCAGAGGAGCTCTCCACTTACGGATACGAGTGCCGCTGCGACGTAGGCGTGTCCGATTTCAAGATAGACGTTGCCGTAATCGATCCAAAGAACAAGCATAATTTTATTCTCGCCATTTTATGCGACGGCGAAAGCCGCTTCTCGGTGAAAGACCGCAACGTCATGCAAGTACAGACCTTGAAGCGCAATAACTGGAACGTTATAAGGCTGTATTCCATTAATTTCTTCAACAATCCCAAGAGGGAGATAAAGAAGATAAAGGAATATCTCGACAAATTATGCTCCGGCGGCAAAACGGTATCCAGCGGTTATAAGCGCCCCTATCGTGCCGCTAAGCTTGAGGCACGCACGGCCGATGCACAGTATATCCTCTCGGGCGAGCATGATGCCGAGGTGATAAAGGCAATAAAGGCGGTGGTCGCCGCAGAAGAGCCGATATCTGCACAGTTTATAATAAGGCGCGTGCTTTCGTCATACGGCATATACAAGCACGGCGTAAAGCTCGACGGCAAGCTCAATTCGCTTATAGAAGGTTGCGGCTATCAGTCAAACGAAATTCTCGGCGTAAAATATTATTACCGCGCAGATAAATACTCGGCATTTGACAGGTACCGCGTGGAAGAGGGTGCGCAGCTGCGTTCTGCAGAGACTGACTACTGCCCCTATGATGTGATCTCTCTCGTAAAAAGCATACTCTTTAGTAAGGTCAGCATGTATTCCGACGAACTTGTCGTTGCCGTTCAGCGCGAATTCAAAGTGCCCAGGCTTTCAGATAAGTTTGCGGCGTACATCAATTCGTGTATAGACTACGGAGTGTCGAAGGGTATCTTCGTCCGCAGTATCTCAGATAAGATATCTCTCGTATAATTACCGTGAACCGGGGCTCAGTTTCATGTGCCCCGGTTTCTCGTGACATGCGCATGTGCGCACGCTTTCATTCAGCCGATGAAAAAGATTATAAATGTCCGCCCGGCGGTGCTTCTTGCATTTGCGATAGGCCTGGGTGCAGGGCTTTCGTACACATCTTCATATTATTCCTTCCCGATGTGGTGGCTTATAGCGCTCGTGCCCGTCACGGCGGCATTTGTCATTGCGTTCATAATCTTGCGCAAAACAAAGTGGATAGTGCTGACGGTCGTCTGCGCGGCGCTGTTCTTATACGGCGCCGTGGGTGTATCCGCAAAACTTCAGACCCTTGGAGAGACTTCGGTCGCAAACGGCGCCGAGTGCGCTGTGAGCGGCGTCGTATACGAAAAGTCCTTTACAGAGAGCGGCGAATATATCAAAATAAACTCCGTTATTGCCGACGGCGAGCGCGCCGAAGGCAATATGATAATATATCTCGATGAAAATTACGGCGAGTATTGCGAAGTCGGTTATACTGTAACTTTTACGGGCACAGTGTATGTGTCGGAGCCGTTTGCATACGGAGTTACAAGCTCCGAAAGAATGTTACAGGATATCCGCTATACGGCCTATCCGCAGGGTGCGCTCTCTTCCGAATACGGCTTTTCCCTCTTCGGCAGCATAAATTCTGCCGTTCGCGAGCTCTTCTTTGAAAATCTCAGCGGGGATACCGCGGCCATAGGCTACGCTATGTTCACAGGCAACACGGAATATATCCAGACCGCTACGATGGATAGTTTCCGATATGGCGGCGTTGCACATATCTTTGCCGTATCCGGCCAGCATATTGCGCTCGTCTACGGGGTGCTTGCACTGCTTTTCAAAAAACTGCGTGTACCCAAAGCGCTTTCCGCCGCAATAAGCATCGCCGTCGTGTTTTTCTACACAGGCGTGTGCGGTTGGACGCTCTCTGCCGTGCGTTCCGCCATAATGTGCGCCGTCGCTGCGATAGTCAGTCTTGCGTGCGGCAAGTACGACGGGCTTTCGTCAGTGGCCATATCGTTTGTTGTGATAAATCTTATAAACCCGCTCAATGTCATTTCCGTCGGTTTTCAGCTCTCGGTAGCGGCGGTGGCGGGTATAGCCGTTTTCAACGGACCGATATGCCGCCTGCTTGCACGCATAAGGATGCCGCAAAAAGTTTCGGCCGTGATCTCTGTGCCTGTGTCAGCGCAGATAGCAACCTTCCCGATACTTCTCTCCGCATTCGGCTATGTCAGTTGGGCGTCGCTCGGGTTGAACATAATCTTCGTTCCTGTGATCTCGGCGATTTTCCTTATAATGTTCCCGTGTACGCTGCTCGCGCTGATAATTCAGCCGATATCACAGTTTCTGTTACTCATTTTCTCCGTTCCGTTTGAGCTCGTGACTTCGTTGCTCGTATCCATACACGCCGAAAAGGCGCTGATAAGCGGCTTTGACTTCGGCGCGTTTGCAGTGCTCTATTTTATTGCTGTGTTTATTTTGTCCGGCATGGTCAATATAAAGTTCAGGTGGCGCGCGGTCATTGCCGTAGTGCTTGCGGCGGCAATAGCGGCGGGGGTCGTGCTCAAAAATTATTTTCCCGCGGGCGGCGCAAAGATAGTAGTTTCTGCATATTATGGCGGGAGCTACGCCGTGCTCATAAAGACGGACGAGGGCAGTGTGCTCGTTATATCAGAAACCCCTTCGTCATTCGATATAACTTCATTGCTTTCAGATAACGGCGCGGAAGATTTGTCTGCAGTCGTAATACTCGGCGGCGAGGAGAGTATATTTGCCTATATGCAACTCGGCGCCCAATGTGGAGAGGTGTACGTCAACTACACAAATATTAATCTTCAACCCTACCGCGGCGTAAACGTGCACTACGAACGTGAGTTTACGGTCTGCGGCATAAATTTTGAGTATGTAACGGGCAATGACGTTATAGCCGACTGCTGCGGCGCTTCCGTCGGCATAAGCTGCGGGCAGGAGGTGGGGATAGACGGCTGCGACATTCTCATCGCCGTCCAAGACGAACATGACTGCAACTGCCAGAGCGCAGTTTATTTCGATCGGGTAAATTTTGCCTGCAACGTTTACGATTGCGGCGACTTGCAATTTATAGCAAAAGATGGTACAATATCTTCGGCGGGGGGACATCTTTTCGCAGGGACGCACGATAATCTTTGATCGGCTCCCCCGGTATGTAATGTATTTTATAAGGGCGCGGTGTTATTTTAATGAAGTTTACAGAGCTTAAAAATTTTTTGTCTGAAGGAGGCAGCGGCGTATTTCTTCTCTCCGGCGATGACGCCTATTTTCTCACCCGCGCCGAGGCAATGATAAAAAAGGCCTACCTTCAGCTGCCAGAACTCAACTTTGCTTCCTTCGACGGCGAAAGTTTAAAGGGACAGTCCGTGCAGAAGTTGACCGACGCGCTCTCAGCCTTTCCCTTCATGGCCGAAAAGCGCATTGTGCGCGTATCTGAATTTTACCCCTCGGACGGCGACTACGAAAAATATCTCAAGCCGTTCATCGATAATTTCCCCGACACCGCAATACTGATAATAGTAAATACGCAGGCTAAGAAGGGGGCCGTCGACCTTAAGAGGAAGAAGGGCATAACTTTTGTCGACTGCGGCAGGGCGGACGAAGAGGAGGTCACGCGCTGGATTTACCTCACGTTAAAACGCGCTGGCATAGCCGCCGAGGCGGAGGCCTGCATAAACATTGCGCGATACTGTCTGTGCAACATGTCGCGCGTTGCAATCGAAACGCAGAAGATAATAATATATAAGGGCGGCGCTGGCACGCTCACCGCAAAGGAGGCCGACGAGCTCGTATTTAAAGACGCCGACTACCGCGTGTATGAAATGACAAACGCCGTCGCCGCAAAAAATTTCTCCCGTTTTTATGAGATCGCCGACGAACTCACAGGCAAGGGCATGGACAGCATGTCGGTCATGAACAGCCTTCTTTCCTACCTGCGCAATCTTGTCACAATAGCATCATCGAATAAGTCCGACGGCGAGCTTGCAAAATTGCTCGGCATGAAGGAATACGGTGTAAAGCGCAGCCGCGAGCAGGTAAAAAACCTGGGAGCAGACCGCGCGAGGACGCTGTGCGGTGCGATTTACGGCGCTATTTCCTCGGTAAAGCGCGGCGAAATGACTCAGGATTCGGCCTACAGACTTGTTTGTTCGCAAATATTTTTCGCAGTTTAGTAAAATAAAGCGCGCAAACGCTTTATTTTTGGCGTTTTTCGCTATATAATGTTAAATAACCCTATTAAATTTTGCCGTTGATTGGGCTGTTTTGGTTTTTTAATGGCATAAAACGGAGGTGCCGCAGGGTGGAATGGCAGAACTTTTTAAATAAAATAAACACATTTTTCCAGAACTTCGGCGATAACATCATTTCATACGTAATGGAGTTTATCTTATTCATAGTGCTCTTCTATTACGTATTCAAGGTGCTGCAGACGAACAAGAACTATAAGTTTATCGCAATTTTTGTTCTCGCCGTCGCGTGGTGCGGCTTATCTTTCGCCTTCTCTGAAAACATTGAATCGCAGTTCCTGCTCATCGTAATAATAATGCTCGCCATACTCATATTTACGATGTACAACACCGAGATAAAGAGGGTGCTGTTAGACAGCATGGGCAAGGCCAAGAACGACAGGCCAAAGGTCACGGCGAGCGGCGTTGACGTGATAATTGAGGAGATGATACGCGCCATTCAGAATATGTCCAAAAACATGATAGGCGCGCTCATAGTCCTTTCAAACGAAAATCTGCCAGAGGGAATAATCGAGAGCGGCACCATAGTGAACGCTGAGATAACTTCGCAGATGATAGAGGCGGTATTCTACCCCAAAGCTCCCCTGCACGACGGCGCAATGATAGTGGAGGGCAGCAAGATATACGCCGCAGGTTGCTTTCTGCCGCTAGCGCAGAGCGAAAATCTTCCCAAGGAGATGGGCAGCCGCCATCGTGCGGCCCTCGGTGTAACTTCGGTCGCAAGCGTTACGGCGCTCGTCGTATCTGAAGAGACGGGCATAATTTCGATAGTTAAAAACGGCGCCATAAAAAAGAAGTACGCCGATGCCAACGACCTTAAAAACGCGCTCAGCGACTACTACTGGTCCGACCTCACCGCGGAGGCTAAAGAATGAAGAAGATAGGCGAATTTTTCAAGAGTCTGTTCACCAAATTCATACCAATAAAATTGCTCGCCATAGTGCTGGCCGCGCTCACGGTGTTGCTCATCAACCTCAACTGACGGTGCGCCATGAGTTCAGCCAAAGATAACGCGATTCCGCAAAATACCATATACATTCCGCAGATACTGCTGCCAAGAGACGCCGATATGCCGGTGTGGGCGGTCAACGCCTGCGACCAGTTCACCGGCGACGTTGCCTACTGGCGCGAGGTGGAGAGGCTGACAAGCGGGAAGTTGAGCACATATCACCTCATCTTCCCCGAAATATATTTAAAGGACGAACCGCAAAAACGTATTTCAGATATCAATACCGAAATGCAGCGGTATCTTTCAGAAGGCGTTTTTAAGGAAGTGGACGGGTTTATCCTTGTCGAGCGCGCGACAGAGAGCGGTATTCGCACGGGAATAGTGCTTGCAGTCGATCTTGAAAGTTACTCTTTCGTCCGGAGCGACAGGGCGCTCATCCGCTCCACCGAGGCTACCATTTTGGATCGCCTTCCCCCGCGCGTAGAGATACGCGAAAACGCGCCCCTGGAGCTCCCGCATATAATGCTGTTGTACGACGACCCGAGCGCCGCCGTTTTAAGCCATGTAAAGCGGGGCGAAGTTTTGTATGACTTCGACCTGAAAATGGGCGGCGGGCATGTCAAGGGCACGCATGTCTTCAACTCTCAAGAAGTGAGACAGGCGTTTTACAGTCTTTCAGGGGGCAGGGGCGACGATAAAATGCTGTTTGCAGTGGGCGACGGGAACCATTCGCTCGCGGCGGCAAAAATGTGCTGGGAAAATGTAAAGGCAAACCTTTCGCCTGAGCAGGCAGAAAATCACCCCGCGCGCTATGCCTTGTGCGAAGCCGTGAATATCTATGACGGGGCGCTGTTCTTTCATCCCATTCACAGATCTATAAGAACAAACGAGCCGCAGAAGTTTTTAAGCGGCTGGCGTATTTCTGGCGGCGGCACTGCCGTGGCTGTGATAAACGGCGTTACGAGAGTGGTGCCTTTCCCTGAAAATGTGCCCGAAGGCATACGCGTCCTCGATGAATATATCGCAGATTTTATCTGTAAAAACGGAGGGGAGGTCGACTATATCCACGGCGATTCCGACCTCATCTCGCTCACAGCCGAGGGGATAGGCATCATGTTGCCGTCGATAAAGAAGGAGCAATTTTTTCCGCTCATACTCTCGGGCGGGAACCTCCCCCAAAAGACCTTTTCAATGGGCGAGGGAAATGAAAAGAGATATTATATAGAGGCAAAAAGGATAAAGTAAAAGGATTTTTAATATGGCAATCAAGGTCTGCAAATTTGGCGGCACGTCAATGGCCGACGGCAATGTGATGAACCGCGTCAAAAAGATAATAGAGAGCGACAAAGACAGAAAGTACATAGTTGTATCCGCGCCCGGCAAGCGCTATTCGGGCGATATAAAGATAACCGACGTTTTATATGAGTGCCACAAGGAAGTGGCTGAAACGGGCACCTGCGGCGCGGCGTTTGCGCTCATCCGCAACAGGTTTTCAAGCATCGTAAGGGAACTCAATATTGATTTCGACATACAATCCGTTCTGGACGAAACCGAAGAGCGCATAAATGCCGAGAGGAGCGAGGACTTCACTGCTTCCCGCGGCGAATATCTCTCTGCGCGCGTAATGGCGGAAGTGCTCGGCGCAAAGTTTATCGACGCCGAGGATGTAATATTCTTTGACGAAAAAGGCGTCTACGATCCCGAAAAGTCCGACAAGGCTATAACAGAAGCGCTCCGCGGCGTTGAAAAGGCCGTTTTCCCCGGCTTTTACGGCAGGGATATACACGGCAAGGTAAAGACGTTCTCCCGAGGTGGTTCTGATATTTCGGGAGCCATAGTCGCCCGCGCCGTCGGCGCTTCGATCTATGAAAACTGGACGGACGTAAGCGGCTTCCTCGCCTGCGATCCCCGCATTGTCGACAGCCCCAGGCGCATAAAATCGCTATCTTTCAAGGAGCTGCGCGAGCTTTCGTATATGGGCGCAAACGTGCTCCATTCCGAATCGATCTTCCCCGTGCGCAGGGCAAATATCCCCATTCATATAAAAAACACCTTTCGTCCCGAGGACGACGGCACTCTCATTTTGCCCAGCGTGTATTATAAGCCCAGCGGCAACATTGTCACGGGCATTGCCGGCAAAAAGGATTTTACGGTAATCTTTATCGAAAAATCGCTCATGAATTCGCAGATTGGCTTTGTGCGCAAGGTTCTCTCCGTGCTTGAAAACGCGGGCGTGCCCGTGGAGCACATCCCCTCCGGTATCGACACCATGTCTGTGGTGATCGAAAGTTCTGCATTGAAAAACGGTAAGCTTGAGCTCGTTCTGCAGGGCATAAAAGAGGCCGTAGCACCCGATACTCTGCGCGTCACCGAAGATATTGCCCTAATTGCAACTGTTGGACACGGCATGTCGTCGTCGGTCGGCACTTCGGCAAGGCTGTTCAAGGCTATGGCCGCGGCTGAAATCAACGTAAAGATGATTGACCAGGGCTCTTCCGAGCTCAACATAATAGTGGGAGTGAAGAACGAAGAATGCGAAAAGTGCATACGCGCAATCTACCGCGAATTCTTCGGCAATTGAAAATATTATCGTAGTAAAAAAGGCGTACGGCGCAATTTTGCGCCGTACGCCTTTTTAAATTTATTTGTATTAAAGCTGAATTTCTTCCCCGACGCGCGCACATTCCGCGGCGTCTATCTCGCGCTCTATCGGTATGGCATTTTTGCGCAAGTCTTTTACCAATGCGTTGTTTATCAAAAGGCCTGCAATTATAGGCGCCAACATAAACAGCGACCACACTGACGAGGGGAACAACGCGGCAAGCACCCACCCGAGCACGATGCCCGCTGCGATAAATATTATGTATACCTTGCCTTTGAATTTTGAAAAATTTTCGTATAGCTTATACCATTCAAGGTTCCTGGCATATGCGGGGTTTGTTTCCAGCTCGGCTTTCTGCCTCTTTTCAATGTCGGCATACGCCCGCCGCGGCGCAAAGGCCGAACACCAGCCACGCCACCAAAGTTTTCTGAACGTGCTCTTTTTGTCGGCTTTCACTTTCTGTCTGTACGAGGCAACCTGCGGCATCTCGTCTGCCCGCGCGGGACTGTTCAATATCCTCTTGTATGCCGAGCGGAAACTCAGCCACAGCGCAAGCGTAACTATTGCCGATATTATCCATAAAAGAAGGGTAACGCCGAATACTATAAACGGCAAATCAGTTATTTCCGCCGTTTCCATAGCTTCGCTGAAAATTAAAGATTCAATAATTATTGCCGCGCACAACGCAAAAAATATTATTTCAGATATAATTCTGGCGCAGTAAAGGTTATACAGCCTCTTTCTTTTCCGCCCGTCGCTCACCGCGCGGGCATACTTCGCAAAAAACTTTTTAAACATTTTTCATATCCTCGTTAATTTTCTTCCGTCTGAGCGTCATTCTGCAAATCTGCGCTTGCCGGTAATGCCGTCAACGGTTATCCGCACTACGGCGGTTATGCCCATCGCCGCACATTCGCGGGCAGAATATCCCTCAACATGGCAGTGCGCAAGCAGCAGTTCCAGTCCGCGCACCAACTCTTCGCCGTAAACTCTCTCTGCTTTGCCGAAGGCTATCAGACTCCTGTAATCGGCGGTCACGCCGTGGCCCGTGCTCTTGTAGCCCGCAAGGCAGTCGGCTTCGAAGCACACGTTGCCGTTTTTTGTAATCAGGTCCAGCTTTTTGCCCTCCTTCGCGCAGTGGAAGTATATAAAAATCTGCCTGTTTCTTTCTTCCCAGCCGTATGAGAGGGGGACTATATAAGGATAAGGTTCGTCGTGCATGGCAAGCCTTATTGTCTGGCACTCATCTAAAAGTTCTTTTATCTCTTCAAAGTCCTTGATTTCCCTGTCGGCCTTTCTCATTTAGGTACCTCAAAAAATTTTTTGTTGTCTTTATTATATAATCGCCCGCAATGTGCTGTCAACTCTATAAAAATAGTTCTTGACAAACAACTGTGTCTATCGTATAATAACAGTAAGGTACCTTATGAAAATTATTTTAAGCGGCCCGGGCGATATGCCCATCTACGAGCGCCTTAAAAACGGAATAAAGTCGCAGATAGCCTCGGGCGAGCTGCCGCCCGGGAGCATGCTGCCATCTATAAGGGTGGCGGCAAAGGAACTCGGGATAGGCATCATCACCGTAAAGCGCGCCTACGACGATTTGTGCGCAGAGGGGTATCTCTTTGCCGAGCAGGGCAGGGGAGTTTTTGTTTCAAACGCAGGCTCTGCCGCGCTTTCGCAAAAAAATCTCCAAGAGTTCGCAGAAAAGATGCGCGCGCTAAAAGAGATCGCAACGGCGCTCAACATTTCGCCCGAGCAGGCGGAGCAAATTTTCAGAGAGATATGGAGGAAAAGTTAATGGAAAAACTTGAATACGAGCTGGATATACATGGCCTCACCGTCGATTTCGGCAACTTCAGGCTCAATAATATAACGCTCGGAGTGCCGCGCGGTTGCATTACGGGGCTCATCGGCCGCAACGGCGCGGGCAAGACTACGCTGATTAAAACCATCATGCGCTTAAACGACGCCTGCGCCGGCAGAATACTGTATAACGGGCTGTATTTTCCTGAACACGAGGAAGAGGTTTTGAATAAAATTGCATGCGTGTTTGATTCGCCCGTATACGGCAAAAACGCCAGGCCCAAACAGCTCATGCCGATATTCTCATTTTAGACGAACCCACCGCTGGCATCGACCCGTTCGACAGGAGCGCGGTGGTGGAACTCATTCAGGAGTTCATGCAGAACGAAAATCACACCGTGCTCTTCTCCACGCATATCACCGAAGATCTCGACAGAATTGCCGACTATATCGCAATGATCGAGGGCGGAAAACTCAAATTTATGGAGGAGAAGGAGGAGCTGCTCAATTCATATCGCCTTGTGCAGGTTGCTGAAGTCACCGACGAGATAAAAAAGACTGCCATCGGTATAAAGGCCACGCCGTTCGGCAGTACATATCTCTGCAAAACGGAGAACGTTCCCGGCGGCGCAACTTCAAAAATTCCAACCGTGGAGGAACTGTTCGTTGCACTCACCGAGGACGGGCTGGCCGCAAAGTACGGCGATAACCCGTTTGGTATGTAAAGAGGAGTGGGTATGAAAAACAGCAATTCATTTTTCAACAACTTTGCCGCATACTACCAATCAGGAATGATGATACATGAAGGCAATGTACAGAAACTCTCGCTCCTTCGCGGTGTGCTCGTCTTTATAGGTTATTGTGCTCTGGTGTTGTTCGGGAGCGTAGGTACAGGCAGCGATATCTATCAGGATTTCGATATGATCTTCGTAATGCCCATGTGCGTGCTCGTCGTATGCAAAATATACACGCTGTCCGTTCATGAAAGGCTGGTGCCCATGACGCACAGGCGGCGTGTGCTGTGTTCGCTTTTGTTCTTTTTCATGTGGCTGATTGTAGCATCGCTGGTCTGGTGTCTCCTTGTAGTTTTATACAGTCTTTTAAACTGGCGGATGCCCGATTTTTCCGTTCTCGGCGGCACAGGCGGCTTTCTGCTCGTTTCGGTGTTTTTATACGGCACCGGCTTTGCACTCTTATATACAAACCTCACGGTAAAGGTTGCAAAATTGCCGATAATAATAGCAGCATTTGCCGTGTGGATTGGGCTGTATGCCGCGATATATATCTTCGGAAACGTTTTAAACGGCGTTAACTTTATCGACGGCGGCGTGTTCGCCGCCTCAGGGCGCACGCCGCTCGGGTGGGTATTTGCCGCGCTGTTTGCGGTATTCGGCATAGCGCAGATCGCCGCAGGTATCATATTGTGCGCAAGGCGCTTAAAGCCCAAAAATTTTTAAGGGGAAGGGCATATGAATAAATTCAAGGACGAATTTTTCCGCTACATATCCTTTTGCCGTTCGTGCAGGTATTTTAAAAATAATTCCGACGGACTGGTCGCAACGAATATGGGAATGGCAAAATATATCGCCGCATACCTTTTATTAGCCGCCATGGCATGCGTTTCGATTTTTACAAGCAGAACGCAGCTTCCCGACGGCACGCAGGTTTCAATGTCTTTCGGCTACACAAACTGGGCGATGTGGGTGGCGGCGTTCATGCTGATTGTGGCGATAGCCACCCGCGGCATACAGGGCAGGCTCATGCCCATGTCGCACCGCCGCCGCACAGTTTATTATTTGCTTCGCCCAATACTGATATCGGTAATAGTGTGCATATGCGCCATCGTTCTGTTCTGGCTGGTTGCAATCTGTATCGCCATAGTGCAAAACTTGTGGACTCAATTCCCTCTGTCGATGTGGAATTAACAGAAATACCCGTCTATTTGCTCTGTCCGGCGGCGTATCTGTGGTTTTTTTCTTCAGCCGTATTCAGTTTTTTTGCCGTTTTGTTTATTGCCGCATTGCCACCGCAAAAAACAAAATCTGCAACAAGGCGCGGAATGAAGCGTTTCATTGCAGATATAGCTGAGTATAGACGGCACCTTGCGTTATTTGCAGTGCTTCTGTTTTACTATCTGTTAAGCTTTATAATCTGTAATCTCACGCCATATAAGCCGCAGAATGGGTTTGAATTTTTTGCGAATCCGATGATCTCGCTCGAATATCTGCCCCAATGGCAGGGCTGGCTGTTTGCTGGTATTATGGCGGCGGCAGCGGTAATTATGTGTGCCCTTGCAATCATTTTTACATATCGTGAGTGTAAACCGAAAAACTTTTAATCGGGATAAGAGAGAATAGTTAATATATAGTTTGCGCCGCCGCGTTGAA
>DVHB01000010.1 GCA_018712405.1 Candidatus Coproplasma stercoripullorum | reverse complement strand
TCACGGAATTTTTAGTGCGCGGCCCGCGCTAAAAATTCGTGAACTACTATTATTCCCACTCTATCGTTGCAGGGGGTTTTGAGGTTATATCATAAACTATCCTGTTGGCGTGGCGGACCTCGTTCACTATGCGGTTGGAGATGATCTCCAAAACATCGTATGGTATGCGCGCCCAGTCGGCGGTCATGGCGTCGACCGAGGTCACGGCGCGGATGGCTATCACATTTTCGTATGTGCGGAAGTCGCCCTGCACGCCCACCGTCTTGCTGTTGGTTATCACGGTGAAGTACTGCCAGATCTTATCGTCCAGCCCTGCCTTTGCTATCTCTTCGCGCAGGATATAGTCGGAATCGCGCAGAGTTTCGAGCTTCTCCTCGGTGACTTCGCCCATTATCCTTATGGCAAGTCCCGGGCCGGGGAAGGGCTGGCGCATTACGACGTTTTTGGGAAGTCCGAGCTCGAAACCCACCTTCCTCACTTCATCCTTAAACAGGTCGCGGAGAGGCTCTATTATCTCCTTGAAGTCGACTACCGAGGGAAGGCCGCCCACATTGTGGTGGCTCTTTATGACGGCCGACTTGCCCTTGCCGCTCTCTATTACGTCGGGATAGATTGTGCCCTGAACGAGGTAGTCCACAGCGCCGATTTTCTTAGATATCTTTTCAAACGAGCGGATGAACTGCTCGCCTATTATCTTGCGCTTGCTTTCGGGGTCGGAGACTCCCTTTAGCTTTTCAAGGAATATCTTGCCGTCGTCCACCTTTATGAGGTTCATGCCGAGCCCGTCTTTAAACACGCTCATTACCTCGTCGGCCTCGTACTTTCTCAGGAGCCCGTGGTCGACGAACACGCAGGTGAGCTGGTCGCCCACCGCCTTATGTATGAGCGTGGCCGCAACGGCAGAGTCTACGCCGCCCGACATGGCGCAGAGCACCTTTTTATCGCCGATTTTTGCCTTAAGCTCCTTCACCTTTTCGGCTACGAAACCCGACATCGTCCAGTCGCCGTGCGCGCCGCACACATTATATAATAAATTGCGGAGCATGAGCGTTCCGTATTCGGTGTGCTGCACCTCGGGGTGGAACTGAACGCCGTAAATTTTGCGCTCTTCGCTTCCGAATGCCGCAAACGGGCAGTTATCGGAGTGGGCTATCATATTGAAACCCTCGGGAAGCTTTGTTATCCTGTCGGTATGGCTCATCCAGCAGACAGAAGTTTCCGGCACGCCCTCCGTTAAGGGGCTGGTCTTTGTGTAAACTTCGGCCTTGCCGTATTCCGAAGTTGTGGCGCGCTCCACCACGCCGCCTAAGATATGGGCGGTGAGCTGGCAGCCGTAGCAGATGCCGAGTATGGGCACGCCGAGTTCAAAAATTTCGGGGTCCACTTTGGGGCTGCCGCTATCATATACGCTGTTGGGGCCGCCCGTGAAGATTATGCCTATGGGGGCGTATTCTTTTATTTTTTCAATAGTCATGTCGCACGGCACGAGGTCGCAGTAAACGTTCTGCTCGCGCACGCGCCTTGCAATAAGCTGGTTGTACTGACCGCCGAAGTCGAGTACCAAAACTCTTTCGCGCTGCATAATTTAGTCCTTTATGTGATTTTTTTGCGGCGGAACCCGCCGTTCTGCGGCCCTATGGACCGTTAAATATTATTGGCGGAAGCAACATATTTACTTCCGCCAGTAAAAAGCTTTGGATATTGCAATCAGTTCTTGGGCGAGTAGTTGGGCGCCTCTTTTGTGATGCTTATATCGTGTGGATGAGATTCAGTGAGCGAAGCCGAAGTCATCTTTACGAACCTGGCATTCTTACGGAGTTCGTCGATGGTGTGCATGCCGGTATAGCCCATTCCGGCACGCAGCCCGCCCATGAGCTGATAGATTATATCGGCGAGTGCGCCCCTATAGGGAACGCGTCCCTCCACGCCCTCGGGGACGAACTTCTTGTTGTTGGACTGGAAGTATCTGTCCTTGCCGCCCTGAGCCATTGCGGGAAGCGAGCCCATGCCGCGGTAGGACTTGAACGATCTGCCCTGATAGATCTCAAGTTCGCCGGGGGACTCGGTGGTGCCGGCAAACAGCGAACCTATCATAACTGCGGCGCCGCCCGCGCCTATAGCCTTTACGATATCGCCGGAATACTTTATTCCACCGTCGGCGATGACCTTTTTACCCATCTTATCCGCCTGCTCTGCGCAGTCCATAACGGCGGTGAGCTGAGGCATACCGATACCTGCGACAATTCTCGTCGTGCATATCGAACCGGGACCCATGCCCACCTTAACCACGTCGGCTCCCGCGTCGATGAGCGCCTTGGTGGCCTCGGCAGTAACGACATTGCCGGCAACGAGGGGAAGATCGGGGAAGGCCTTTTTAACCTTGGAAACGGCGGCGATTATGCGCGAGTTATGGCCGTGGGCAGAGTCAAGAACGACAATATCCACCTTAGACGCCACAAGCGCGGTAACTCTGTCGAGCACGTCGGGAGAGTCGCCTATTGCGGCGCCTGCAAGCAGCCTGCCGTTTTTATCCTTGGCGCTGTTAGGATATTGAATGGCCTTTTCGATATCCTTTATAGTGATAAGCCCCTTCAAATTGCCGTTTTTATCGACTATGGGGAGCTTTTCTATTCTGTGTTTGCCGAGAATCTTCTGCGCTTCCTCAAGCGAAGTTCCCTCGGGAGCGGTCACGAGATTCTCCTTAGTCATGACATTGCAAATGGGCTGTTCAAAATTTGTTTCGAAGCGAAGATCCCTGTTGGTGAGTATGCCCACAAGCTTGCCGTTTTCGGTAATCGGCACACCGCTTATGCGATACCTCTCCATAAGGGCAACGGCAGCTTTAACCGGCTCGTTGGGAGTAAGGAAAAACGGATCGGTTATAACTCCGTGTTCGCTCCTTTTTACCTTATCTACCTGCGAGGCCTGCTCCTCTATCGACATGTTTTTGTGAATAATACCTACGCCGCCCTCTCTTGCCATAGCGATCGCAAGTTTGCTCTCGGTAACGGTGTCCATAGCCGCACTCACGAGGGGAATGTTGAGCTTGATGCCCGGCGCAAGCACCGTGCTTAAATCAACCGTGGAAGGCAACACGTCGGAAGCCGCGGGGATAAGCAGCACGTCGTCGAAAGTCAACGCTTCTTTGACAATTTTACTCATTAGTCCATCTCCTGTTCAATGATTTAATATATATTAAGTGTAAAATCTTAACCGAAAAAACAATTTAGTTCAGTAAAGCACGGCGTTCGCCGCAAAATTTTGCGGCGAACGCCGCTTTAAATTTGCGTTTCTGCCCAAGGTATCAAACCTTAAAACTGATACCGCCTTTTTATATTCAAAGTTCCATAAGCGCGTTTGCAAGCGTTGCAAGGTAAAGCACCTCGGCATCCGACTGCGCCGTAACGTCGTCGAGTATGCCAAGTATCTTTTCTCCTGCAGTCCCGTCGCCGTTCTCTATCACCCTGAGAGCAAGAGAACCTAGCGCGTTATTTACCGGGAATCCCGTAATCTCGCCGGAATATTCCGAAGACGAAAATGTATTTCTGTCGACATCAGCATCGAGCGCAGAAACTGCAGTCCCTATTGCAAGTTCGTCGTCGCCGCCGCGATAGTATGCCGAAGCGAGCGAACCAAACACATACTGCCTGTAACTGAAGGAAATACCGTCGAAATTTTCATCGTCGGAGATACTGCCGTTTACCTCTTCATCGCGCAACTCGCAATATTCGCCGAACTCCGCCTTGTCGACAAGTTCGGAAGCATATTCAATTATAAAACCGTCAGATTCAGCAAGAATACTGTCATCCACGCAGCGGCCGAGGTCGGCTATATCTCCGGTATACGAATAATAAAGCGATGCATAACGAACGGCAAACCCATAGTTGCCGAGTTGCTCGCACCAACCGCACAGTATGCGTGGGAATCCAAGGCTGAGAACTGCAAAAACGAGCACAGTACAACCTACCACAACAGCAAGGGTGACAAGCGCCGATTTTATGATTATCTTTCTCAAAACAGTTTACCAAATTTTTATAGTGACGGAGCTGAATTGCCCCGTATGAGTGTTTTTAGTATTTTATTTATTTTAGCACAGCAAAAAATAAAATGCAAGTGTTTGAAAAACATTCATAAAAGGCGTACGCACAATATATTGTATAGTATGAGAAAATTAGTATATATATCAATTCTTGCGGCAGCACTCACAGCTGCTTCATCGGCAGCATGTGCAAAGAACGTCAACTATTCCGACTATATATCAGAGATGCGAACAGCAATCTATTTATACGAAGACGACAGCGAAAGCATTAAAATTTACTGTTCCGAAAAGGAAAGCCCGTTCGTTGCCGACGGCATCAAGGGGCAAACGGGCGGCCTTGTGGAAATTTATGCAACGCTTGACGGCTCCTTCGACGAGGTAAACGTTTCGGGCGACAATATCTCCGGCGGCGATATGAGCTACCTTACGGTAAAGGATTGCTGGTACTTAAGCTATAGCGGCATAGCCGAGGGTGATGAGATTGCATTAACTTTAGACCGCGACGGACAGACGAAAGATTATACCCTCATCAAGGTCGCCGGAGAAAACGTAATAAGCTGCGAACAGGCGTTGCAATGCGTTATTGAACATGACGGAACTCTGTTTGAACGCATGACGGCAAACGGCATATTCGAAGGAGAAATCTTTGTACGCCTTTTATACGACGAAAACTGCTATTACTATGTGGGCGTATGCGGACGCGACGGCAATATCCACGCTTTTCTCGTTGACGGGAATTCCGGAAGAATTATTGCCGAAAGGGAACACAGAAGATAGCACAGCCATCAAAATCAGCCATAATTTTAATGAAATATATAAATTTATGATAATTATGGCACGCATAGTACTACGCAAAAGTACAAGATATTGTAATTTGGTTGCAATAAACGGCCGCCGCAGAGTAACAGCGGCGGCCGTTTATTGTTTTCTTACAGTTAAAGAATCTTTTCATAGCACAGGAAATTACCCTCGCCCCTCGCTATGATTGCACCGCAAAAACTAAAGCCAAGAGATGAAAGCAGGTTCTGCATAGGCAGATTTTTTATGTGTGTATCCATTCTCACGCTCAGTTTGCCGTCCCTTTCAGCCTCTTGCACTGTAGCATTTACGGCAGAGCGGGCAAAGCCCATGCCGCGGAACCCTTCGGCTACCGCGAGAGTGTGCGCGGCAAGATATTTTACATTTTTACCGAATTTATCGGTTAGCCACGTTCCGTCTATTTCGTCGTACTCGTCATCATGATCATACACCGACCATACGGCGGCAACGATGCCCTCCGTCTCAAGAACGCGGAAATGCCCGCCCGTCACGCCTTCCTCTATCACATCATCGAAAGGATAGCCGCTCTGCCACTGCGGATTGCCCTGCGAAGCCATAAATCTGCGGGCGGCGATAAAGATATTTTTTATCGTGGGGATATCTTCGGCGACAGCTGTGCGCAGATCATAAACTTTCTTCTGCATGATCAATTCTCCAAAAATTCAATTATTATGCTGTTCTGCACGAACAGATACTCGTCCTTTATTTTAACGCTGCCGCCATCAACATCAAGATAGCGGGCAACTTTTTTTAGCGACGACTTGTGCTCTTCAAAAAAGTCGCTCTTGAAGAGCTTTTTATATTCAAAGGCGTCCAGTCCCGCCGCCGTGCGCAGGGCAAGCATGATGTATTCAAACTTCTGCCCCTCCTCATCTATCTCCTCGGAATTAATCACGGGGAGATGCTCGGTAAAAATACATTTGAAATACTCGTCAAGATCAAAGGTATTCGTAAAACGCACGTTCTTTAAACATGACGACGCAGATACACCGAAGCCGATGTATTCGCCGCGCCGCCAATAGTTTAAGTTATGCCTGCTCTCCTTGCCGCTCCTGCAGAAGTTGGAAACTTCATAGCGGCAGAAACCAAGCTCCTTAAGGCGGTTATAGCCCGCGTCATACAGCGCAGCCACCTCGTCGTTATCGGGCAGTTCGCCATTTAAATAGTCTGTATATATCGGCGTGCCGTCCTCGGGCGTGAGCGCATACATAGAGATATGGCTCGCGCCTGCGTTTACGGCAAAATCTATGGTATATACGACGTCAGCGGCAGTCTGGCCCTTTAGACCTATCATGACGTCAGCGTTGAAATTTTCGCCCTTGAGAAAGCGGGCGCACTCCAGAAAATCGGCGGCGGTATGTATTCTGCCGATATCCTCAAGCTGACTGTCGATCGCCGACTGGAGACCGACGGAGTATCTGTTTACGCCGCACTTTTTATAAAATTCCACCTTTTCGGAAGTTACTGTACCGGGATTTATCTCTATCGTTATCTCCGCATTCTTTGAAAGATTAAAATTTTTGCGTGCCGACGCTATCAGCATGCCGATATAACTCTCGTCGATCACCGAGGGCGTGCCGCCGCCTATGTACAACGTATCGAAAGTATAGTCTTTCAGTTCCTTCCTGCGGAAACTCATCTCCCTGTAGACGCACGCCATATAGCTCTCGGCATAGCACAGCTTATCGGGGAAAGATGTGAAGTCACAGTATGAGCACTTGCTTTTACAAAAGGGTATGTGAACGTAAATGCCTGCCATTATATCTCCCAGCGGTACTTTTTCAAGTCTATTTTATAATCTTCCGAAACTTCCACGCCCTCATCCTCAAGCATGGCCTTCTGCACCTCTTTGCCTCCGAAGGCAAAGCCCGTACACACTGAGCCGTTTGAAAAGACGACCCTGTGGCAGGGTATGACGCCGGGCTGAGGATTGGTATGCAGCGCCCAGCCAACCTGGCGGGCCATACGTGCGTTTCCGCAAAGGCGCGCCACGTCGCCATAGGTGGTCACCTTGCCGCGGGGTACGCTTTTAACCACTTCGTACACTCTTTCAAAAAAATTCATAACACAGCCTTAAAATCTGCCTTGCGGGAGACGCCCGCCGCACTCTTCCGTTTTAAAATCAGTCTTTGTTGGTCTTTAATATCTGCATGAAAACTTCGGAGGGCACTTCCACGCTGCCTATAGTACGCATACGCTTTTTGCCCTCTTTCTGCTTTTCAAGCAACTTTTTCTTGCGCGTTATATCGCCGCCGTAGCACTTTGCGAGTACGTCCTTACGCATGGCCTTCACCGTTTCGCGCGCAATTATCTTGCCTCCTATAGCCGCCTGCACCGGAATCTCGAACAGCTGACGGGGAATGGCATCCTTAAGGTTTTCACACAGCGTTCTGCCGCGCGCGTAAGCCGAATCTTCATGCACGATCATAGACAGCGCGTCGCAGACTTCACCGTTAAGCAGTATATCGAGTTTTACGAGTTTGCTAGTCGAATAGCCGATAAGCTCATAGTCGAAACTTGCGTAGCCGCGCGTGCGCGACTTCACCGAATCAAAAAAATCGTAGATTATCTCGTTGAGCGGCATATCATACATGAGCTGAACGCGGTTGGCATCAAGGTAGTTCATCTCCTTGAACACACCGCGTTTTTCTCGGCAGAGGTCCATTATCGGTCCGAGATAGTCGGGCGGGGAATAGATATCCACCTTTACTATCGGCTCCTCCATATGATCGATCTCCGACTGCGGAGGCAGGTGCGACGGATTGTCGATGAACAGCTCCGTGCCGTCAGTCTTTACCACTTTATAACTTACGGACGGCGCCGTCGTTATTATGTCGAGCGAGAACTCGCGCTCTATGCGCTCCTGGATTATCTCCATGTGCAGAAGACCGAGAAAGCCGCATCTGAAACCGAAGCCGAGCGCGACGGAATTGTCCGGCTCGAATACAAGCGAAGCGTCGTTGAGTTTAAGCTTTATGAGCGCCTCCTTGAGATCGTTGAACTTGCTGCCGTCAAGCGGGTAAATTCCGCAGAACACCACCGGCTGTACCTTCTTGTATCCGGGGAGCGGCTCATCGGCAGGGTTTTCGGCGTCAATGACCGTATCGCCCACAGCAACGTCCTGTATGCTCTTTATAGAGGCGGCGATATAGCCGACTTCGCCTGCAAACAGGCCGTTCTTTTGGTACAGGCGGGGCGCAAACACACCCACCTCGGTAACTTCGTACACCTTATCCGAGCGGAATGTCTTGATCTTGTCGCCGA